>CALGFH010000195.1 GCA_937881255.1 uncultured Actinomycetes bacterium | reverse complement strand
CGCCGGTAGCATGTGAGCACCCGCGGGTAGACAACCCGCGGGTGCTTCGCGTCACGGTCGCGGAGCGGGACGCGACCCGGGGAGCCTGGTTGGAGACGTTCTTCGAGCAGCCGGTGCGTCGGGTCGGGGTCCTCTCGGTGCACTCCTCCCCGCTGGCCCCGCCGGGGGTCGGCGACTCCGGCGGCATGAACGTCACCGTCCGCGCCCTGGCCGGCGAGCTGGCCAAGGCCGGGATCGAGTCCGACCTCTACACCAGGGCCACCTCCCCCGACGACCCGCCGGTGGTCGAGGTCGAGCCCGGGGTCAGGGTGCTGCACCTGCCCGCGGGGCCGCTCGCCCCCATCCCCAAGCAGCACCTGTCCCGCTACCTGTGCGCGTTCCTCTGCTCGCTGCTGCGGGCCGGGGAGCGCCACGGCCCCTACGACGTGCTCCACAGCCACTACTGGGTGTCCGGCTGGGTGGCCCGGCTGGCCCGGGAGCGCTGGGACAGCCCGGTGGCCCACTCCTTCCACACCCTCGGCCGGGTCAAGAACCGCAGCCTGGCCGACGGCGACCAGCCCGAGCCCCCGACCCGGCTGGCCGGCGAGGAGCGGGTCGTGGCCGCCGCCGACCGCCTGCTCGCCCCGACCCCGGCCGAGGCCCGCCAGCTGGTCGAGCTGTACGGCGCCTCCCCGGCCAAGGTCGAGATCGTGCCCCACGGGGTCGACCAGAGCCGCTTCCACCCGGGCGACAAGGCCGCGGCCAGGGCCGCCCTGGGGATCAACCACCGCCAGGTGCTGGCCTTCGTCGGCCGCCTCCAGCCGCTCAAGGCGCCCGACGTGGCCGTGCTGACCCTGGCCGAGCTGTGCCGGCGCCGGCCCGACCTGGACGTCGAGCTGCTGGTGGTCGGCGGGGCGTCGGGCAACGGCGGCGGTGAGCCGGCCCGGCTGGCCCGGCTGGCCGCGGCCAACGGCGTCGCCGACCGGGTCCGCTTCCTCGCCCCCCGGCCCCATGACCGCCTGGCCACCATCTACCGGGCGGCCGACCTGGTCCTGATGCCGTCCTGGTCGGAGTCGTTCGGCCTGGTCGCCCTCGAGGCCCAGGCCTGCGGCACCCCGGTGGTCGCGGCCGGGGTCGGCGGCCTGCTCCACGCCGTCGGCGACGGCACCACCGGGGTCCTGCTGGGCAACCACCAGCCGGACTGCTGGGCCGAGACGGTCGCCCAGCTCCTCTCCAGCCCCCGCCGCCTGGCCGCCATGGGCGCCGCCGCCGCCCGCTTCGCCGGCGCCCACGGCTGGGACCGGGCCGCCGCCCGCCTGATCGAGATCTACGGCGACCTGGTCCGGGAGCCGGTGCTGGAGCAGATGGGCTAGTGCTCGCCGTCCGCCGGGCGCTGGCCTTCGGCGCCCACCCGGACGACGTCGAGCTGCAGGCCGGGGGAACCCTGGCCGCCTGGGCGGAGCGCGGGATCCACGTCGAGCTGGCCTGCTTCACCGCCGGGGAGAAGGGCAGCGCCGACCCGGCGACCGACCCGGGCGAGCTGGCCCTGGTGCGGCGGGCCGAGGCCGAGGCGGCGGCACGGGCCCTGGGGGCGGCGGTCCCGGTCCACTTCCTGGGGGCGGTGGACGGTGAGCTCGAGGTCACCATGGCCCTGCGCCTGGCCGTGGCCCGGCTCGTCCGGGTCGTGCGGCCGGACGTGGTCCTGGGCCACGACCCCTGGCGCCGTTCCCTGCTCCACCCCGACCACCGGGCCGCCGGCCTGCTCACCGTCGACGGCGTGGTCGCGGCCCGCGACCCCCTCTACGCCCCGGCCTTGGCCGCCGAGGGCCTGGCCGCCCACCGGCCCCACACGGTGCTGCTGTTCGGCACCGACGCCCCCGACGAGCTGGTCGAGGTGACCGCCACCATCGGGGCCAAGCTGGCCTCGCTGCGGGCCCACGCCAGCCAGATCAGCGACCACGCCGACCTCGAGCGCCGGGTCCGGACCTGGAACGCGGCCATCGGCGCCGAGGCCGGCCTCCAGTACGCCGAGGCCTTCCACACCCTCGACACGCGCGGTCGCTAGGCGCCGCCGGGACCGGCGGCGCGGGCGGCCACGAACGCCTCGATCCCGTCCAGGACCCGCGGCAGGCCGAACTCGAAGCTCTCCCGGGCCACGGCCACGGTGTACTGGTCGTCGCCGGCCGGCTGCTCGAACGCCCCCGATTCGGCCACCCGGGTCAGGGTCGGGTAGCGGCCGGGGTCGAAGTACTTGTCGAACAGCGGCTCCCTGGCCTTCCACCACTCCTCGTCGGAGATGCCGGTGCGCCGCTCGGCCTGGGCGGCCCCGACCGCGGTCTGGGCCGCGCCCCTGGTGTACTCGGCGACCAGGCTGACCACCAGGACCATCTCGGCCCCGGCGAGGCCGATCCCGTCGACCACGCGCATGGTGGCCTCGAACAGGTCGGTCTCGTTGGGCCCGAGCAGGGCCCGGCTCGGGGTGATCTGGAGGATCCAGGGGTGCCGGTGGTACAGGGCCCAGTCCTCACGGGCCCGCCGCTCCAGCCCGGCCCGCCAGCCCCCGGCGGCACCGTCCGGCCTGGCCTCCTCGGCCAGCACCGTGTCCAGCATGAGGTCGAGCAGCTCGGCCTTGCCGGGCACGTAGGTGTAGAGCGACATCGTGCCCACCCCGAGCCGCTCGGCGACCCGGCGCATGGACAGCGCCTCCAGCCCCTCGGCGTCGGCCAGCTCGATGGCGGCGGCGACCACCCTGTCCACGCTCAGGCCGGGTCGCGGCCCCCGGGTCGGGCGCTTCTGGTCGCGCCAGAGCAGCGGCAGGCTGCGCGCCGGGTCGCCGGAACCGCTGTAGTCACTCGTCACCCTTGCAACTCCGTATGTCGTACGGTATGGTAGGCCCCTAACTCCGTACAGTGTATCGAGTCAGGTGGTGCAATGGAAACGCTACCCGTCCTGGCCGAGGGGCTGCGCAAGCGCTACGGCAAGGCCAGCGCCCTCGACGGCTTCGACCTGGCCGTGCCCGAAGGCACGGTGTGCGGCCTGCTCGGCCCCAACGGGGCCGGCAAGACCACCGCCGTGCGCATCCTGACCACCCTGCTCCGGCCCGACGGGGGCCGGGCCCTGGTGGCCGGCTACGACGTCGTCCGCCAGGCCGCCCACGTCCGCTACCGCATCGGGCTGCTCGGTCAGCAGACCGCCGTCGACGAGGTGCTCAGCGGCCGGCAGAACCTGGTCCTGTTCGGCCGGCTCCACCACCTCGGCGGGGCCGCCGCCGGTCGCCGGGCCGACGAGCTGCTGGAGCGGTTCGGGCTCGCCGGGACGGGCGCCAAGCCGGTCAAGCAGTATTCGGGCGGCATGCGGCGGCGCCTCGACCTGGCGGCCAGCCTGATCCTGGCCCCGCCGGTGCTGTTCCTGGACGAGCCGACCACCGGCCTGGACCCGCGCGGCCGCAACGAGGTCTGGGCGGCGGTCCGGGCGCTGGTCGCCAACGGCACCACCGTGCTCCTGACCACCCAGTACCTGGACGAGGCCGACCAGCTGGCCGACCAGGTCTCGGTGATCGACCAGGGCCGGGTGATCGCCGACGGGTCGCCCGACCAGCTCAAGTCCAAGCTGGGCGGCGACCGGATCGACGTGGTCGCCTCCCGGGCCGACGAGCTGGCCGCCACCGCCGCCATCGTCGCCCGCGTGTCCGGGGACGAGCCAGAGGTCGACCCCGACACCCGCCGGGTCAGCGCCCCCGTCCGCGACCGGGTGGCCGCGCTCACCGCGGCGTCCCGCGAGCTGGACGCGGCCGGCGTCGCCGTCGAGGACGTCGCCCTGCGCCGCCCGACCCTGGACGAGGTGTTCCTCCACCTCACCGGCCACGACACCGAGGCCGCCGAGGAGCGGCCCCAGGAGGTGACGGCATGACCGTGCCGACCGTGCAGGCCCCGCCAATGCCCGAGACGGCCACCCAGCGGCTGCGCTGGTCGCTGGCCGACGCCTGGACCGTGACCGGGCGCGACCTGACCCACTGGGCCCGCCAGCCGGCCACCCTGGCCATGAACCTGCTCTTCATGGTGATGGTGGTCCTGCTCTTCGGCTACCTGTTCGGCGGGGCCATGTCGGTGCCGGGCGGCGGCAGCTACCGGGAGTTCCTGATGCCGGGTATGTTCGCCCTGAGCATGCTGTTCGGCATCGAGGCGACCATGATCGCGGTCACCACCGACGCGGCCAGGGGCGTCACCGACCGGTTCCGGGCCATGCCCATGGCCCGCTCGGCCGTGGTCGCCGGGCGCGGCATCGCCGACATGCTCAACTCCACCCTCGGCCTGGCCGTGCTGCTGGCCTGCGGGCTGCTGGTCGGCTGGCGCTGGCACGGCAGCGCCGCCGACACCCTGACCGCGGTCGGCCTGCTCCTGCTGCTCCGGTTCGCGCTGGTCTGGGTCGGCATCTACCTCGGCCTGGTGGTCAGGAACCCGGAGGCGGTGGCCGCGGTGCAGGTCCTGGTCTGGCCGATCGGCTTCCTCAGCAACGCCATCGCCCCCACCGCCACCATGCCGGGCTGGCTGGGCGTGGTCGCCGAGTGGAACCCGCTGTCGGCCACCGTCACGGCCACCCGCGAGCTGTTCGGCAACCCCGGCCTTGGCGGCGTCTCCTGGGCCGACCAGCACGCCATGCTGCTGGCCGTGGTCTGGCCGCTGTGCATCCTGGCCGTCTTCCTCCCCCTGGCCGTCCACCGCTGGCAGCGGCTCAGCCGCTGAGCGGGGTCAGGGCGGGACCAGCCGCCGGAGGACGGCGGCGGCCATCGCCGGGTCGGTCAGGTGGGCCAGGTGGGCGTGGCCGTCCAGCGCCAGGACCCGGGCGCCGGGGATGGCCGCCGCCGCCCGGTCGGTGCCCTCCTTCAGCAGGGGCGGGGTCTCGGTGCCGGTCAGCAGGGCCGGGGCCGAGATCCCGTCGAGCCGGCCGGGCCGGTACGCCCAGCCGTCCTCGGCCCGGCACTCCCGGGGCACCGCCGGGACGCCGGCGAGCAGGACCGGCCACCGCGGGCCCGACCGCAGGGCGGCGACCTCCTCCGGCGCCAGCCCGACGATCCCGGCCAGCACGGCCAGCAGCGCCGCCTCCAGGTCGCCGGCGGCCACCGCCGCCTCGATCTCGGCGATCGAGCCGGGCGTAGGCGATCCCGAGCCCGGGCTCGTAGAGCACCAGCTGGCCGAGGGCGCCCGTCAGGGCGGCCCCGCCCATGGCGGTCCCGGCCCCGTAGGAGTGGCCGAAGAGCGTGACCGGCCGGCCGGTGCGGACCGCGACGGCCTCCACCACCGCGGCCACGTCCTCGAACTCCCGCTCGATGGCGTAGCCGGCCGCGTCGCCGCTGGCCCCATACCCCCGCCGGTCCATCGAGAAGCTGGCCAGGCCGTCGCCGAGCGCGGCCAGCAACGGGGCGAAGGTGCTGTGGTCGGTGAGCGAGCCGTGGACCAGCACCAGCGGCGGCCCGGCGCCCTCGACCCAGACGGCGATCGGGGTCCCGTCGGCCGAGCGGACGTCGAAGCGGCCGGTCTCGACCTCGGCGGCGGCCCCCCGGCTCATCGCAGGAACGCCAGCAGGTGGCCGGCCACGACCTCGGGGGCGAGGATGTCGGCGACGTGCTGCTGGCCCTCCATGACCACCACGCGGGCGTCGGGCAGGGCGGCGGCCACCGCCCTGGTGTCGGCCGCGAACGGGTCGCCGCTGTCCGAGCCGGTCAGCAGCAGGGTCGGCACGGTGATCCTGGCCGCCTGCCCGGGGTCGAGGGCCGCCTCGGCGTTGGCCCGGAGCTCGCGGACGAGCGCGGGCGCGGCGGCGACCCGGGCCGGCCAGGACGGCTGGGCCCGGAGAGCGGCCACCTCGGCCGCCGGCATCAGCACGAACTCGCGGAACATGGTCTCGACGACCGCGTCGTGGTCGCCCGCGGCCAGCAGCGCCTCCAGCCGCTCGCCCAGGCCAGGGGGGAGCCGGTGCGCGCCGGGCTCGACCGGCGGCCACCCCTCGTAGAGGACGAGCCGGCCGAGGCTGGCGGTCAGGGCCGCCCCGCCGAAGGCGCACAGCCCGCCGAAGGAATGGGCGTACAGGTCGACCGCGGAGCCAGAGGCCTCGGCGACGGCGTCGACCACGGCCGCGACGTCCTCGAACTCGCGGGCCAGGCTGTAGGCGGGCCCGTCGCCGCTGGCGCCGCGGCCGCGCCGGTCCATGGCGTGGACGGTGGCGTGGGGCTCCAGGCAGGGAAGCAGGGGGCGCCAGCGGGTGTGGTCGGCCACGGCGCCGTGGACGAGCACCAGCGGCGGCCCATCGCCAGTGGTCCAGTAGGCGATCTCGGTGCCGTCGCGGGACGCCACCCGCCTGGCGGTCGCCTCGGTGATCCCGGTCATGTCCCCTCCGTTCGCCGACTGGCCTGAGCCTGAGCCTGGCCGTCGGCCGCTGGGGGCCGCATCGGTAGGGCTACCTATCCCTCCGCGGCAGCAGCCGGTGCTCCATCGCGAACAGGGCCGCCGCGGCCCGGCTGGACACGCCGATCTTGGTGTAGATGTGCTGCACGTGGTGCTCGGCCGTGCGCCTGGAGATGACCAGGCGCTGGGCGATCTGGGCGTTGCTGCAGCCGTCCGCGACCAGCCCGAGCACCTCCACCTCGCGGGCGCTCAGGCCGGCCGGCAGGGCCTTGCGGGCGACCACGGCGCCGCGACCGGCCGCGGCCAGCACGGCGCTGACCGCGTCGGCGTCGAGGGCGCCGTCGCGGGCCCCGGCGAGCAGCTGGCGCTCCGCGTCCTCGGGGGCCAGGGCGGGCCGGTGCGGCCGGCGCTGGGTCATCGCCTGATAGGCGTCGGCCGCCGCCAGCACCCGGGCCGCCACGGGAAGCTCGGCGCCGGTGCAGCCGCGGTGGTAGCCGCCGCCGTCGAGCCGCTCGTGGTGCATCCCGGCCAGGGGGGCCAGCGCGGCCAGCCGCTCCGACCCGGCCAGGATCCGCTCGGAGTGGTAGGCGTGCAGCCGGACCTGCTCCCGCTCGTGCGCGCTCAGCGCGGCCGGCTTCTCCCAGACCACGTCCGAGACGGCCACCCGGCCGACGTCGTGCAGCAGCCCGGCCAGCTCCAGGTCGGCGACGGTGGCCGGGGGGAGCCGGAGCCGCTCCCCGGCCCCGCGGGCCAGGGTGGCCACGCCGCTCGAGTGGCCGTGGGTGAAGGGCGACTTCAGATCGGCCAGGTCGGCGAACACGCCCGCGACCCCGGCCAGGTCCCGCTCCGGCACCGGCACCACCGGCTGCGGCTCCGCCTCCAGCACCAGGGCTCGCGGGTCGGCGGCGTTGACCTCGCCCAGCAGCGCCTCGGCACGCTCGGCGAACCGCCCGGCCATCCACGGGTCGAGCGCGCCGCCGGCGCGCCGCCGCACCGCCTCGGCCGCCAGCCCGGGCCCGCCGACGGTGTCGAACAGCACCGCGATCCCGGTCAGCCGGGCCAGCCGCGACCCGGCCGGGAGGTCGTCGCCGGCCAGGCCGGCCGGGACGCCGCCGCCCCGCCACTCCTCGAAGACGTGGTACACGCTGCGCTGCACCGCCTCGGGCAGGCCGAGGCGCCGGGCCGCGTCCCGGGCGACCTCGCAGGCCGCGGTGGTGTAGGCCTCGCCGAAGCGGTTGCCCCGGGTGAGGGTGGTGAGGGCCAGCCGGGCCCGTTCCAGCGGTGGCCGCCCCCGGGTCAGGGTCGGCAGGAAGGTCGCGAACAGGTCCCGCGGGTCGGCGGGGTTGGTCCGCCCGGCGGCCAGGTTGAGGACGAGCTCGTCCCCGAAGAGCCGCGCCGTCTCGTGCGCGTAGCCGGTGCAGCCGACGTGGTGCAGCAGGGCGGTGTAGAAGGCCGCCCGGGTGTCGTCCTCGGGCAGGTCGAGCGAGCGGGCCAGCCGGGTGGCGAGGGCGCACGAGCGCAGCGCCTCACCGGCCTGGAGCCCGAACCCCAGGTCGGCCAGGCGCGACAGCCCCGCCAGCAGGTCGGCCAGCCGCGCCTCCACCGCCACCTCCCGGTCCCGGGGCTAGCGCCGCCGGCGGCGGCGCGACCCGCCGGGCGAGCGCGGCTCCCACTGGAACTTGCGGACCGCCACCAGCACCCCGGCCAGCCCCCAGAGGGCGACCACGGCCAGGTGGCCCCAGCTCCAGCCGCTGCCGGTGACCAACGGGTTGAAGGTCGCCTCGAGGGCGAGGGCGAAGTGTTTCACGGGAAACACCGAGCCGAGCGCCCGGAGCCAGGCCGGGGCGGCGTCCATGGGGAAGAACAGGTCGGAGATGAACACCACCGGCAGGACGGTGAAGTTGGCCACCGCCGGGGCGGCCTCACCGTTGGGGACCAGGGCGGCCACGGCCATGCCGAGGGCGCAGAAGCAGGCCGCGCCCAGCAGCAGGGTCCCGACCGCCGCCGGGAGCATCCGCCAGACGACCTCGACGTCGAACAGGGCCACCCCGACCCCGACCATCAGCACGGCGCTCACCACCGAGAACCAGACCGAGGACAGGATCCGGGCGGCCACGTACACCGAGGCCGGCAGGGGGGTCCCGCGGACGCGCTTGAGGATGCCCATGTCCCGGTTCATGGCCACCCCGGTGACCAGCCCGGTGTAGCAGGTGGAGACGACCGCGAAGGCCAGCAGCCCCGGGGTGAGGAACTGGATGTAGGGGATGCCGCCGCGCGCCTCCAGCGTCTGGCCGGCGTTCAGCGACCCCAGCAGCAGCAGGAACATGAGCGGGAAGGCGAGCGAGAAGAAGGCCGAGAACGGGTTGCGCAGGAACAGCTTGTTCTGGTGGCGGACCTGGCGGAGCAGCAGCGGCCCGGTCGCCGGCCGGCTGCCGGTGCGGGTCTGGGTGCTCACCGGTCACCGCCGGTGAGGCGCAGGTACACGTCCTCCAGGGACGGGCGGGTCACGGCCAGGCCCTCCAGCTCGACCCTCCGGGCCAGGGCCCAGCCGGTCAGGGCGTGCAGGGCCCCGGTCGGGGCCTCGGTGCGCAGCACCACCCGGCCGTCGTCCAGCCGCGGCCGGGCCGGGCCGAGGGGCGGCAGGTCGGCCAGGCCGGCGCCGGCGGGGAGCCGGAAGCTGATCTCGGCCTCGGCGACGTCGCGGCCGCCGAGCGAGGCCGGGCTGCCCTCGGCCACGATCCGGCCCGCGGCCAGGATGGCCACCCGGTCGGCCAGGTTCTGGGCCTCGTCCATGTAGTGGGTGGTGAGCAGGATGGTCTTGCCCAGGGCGCGCAGGCTGTCGATCAGCTCCCAGGAGCGCCGCCGGGCCGAGGGGTCGAAGCCGGTGGTCGGCTCGTCCAGGAAGATCAGGTCGGGGTCGCCGACGATCCCGAGGGCCAGGTCGAGACGGCGCTGCTGGCCGCCCGAGAGGGTCCGGCAGCGGGCTTGGCGCTTCTCGCCCAGGCCGACCAGCTCGATCACCTCGCCCGGGTCCCGGGGGTGCGGGTAGTAGCCGCCGAACAGGGCCACCACCTCGCCGACGGTCAGCTCCCGGTCGATGCCGGCCGACTGGAGCACGATCCCGATCCGCTCGCGCAGGTCGCGCCCGCCCTGCGCCGGGTCGACGCCCAGCACCTCGACCGACCCGCCGGAGCGGTCGCGGTAGCCCTCAAGGATCTCCAGGGTGGTCGTCTTGCCGGCCCCGTTGGGCCCCAGCAGGGCGAAGCACTCGCCCTCGACCACCTCGAAGCTGATCCCGGCCACGGCGGCTACCGCCCCGTACGCCTTGTGCAGGTCCTTGACCCGGATAGCTGTCGCCATCGTCCTCGTTCCATGTGGGGGGAGCTCGCTCCCCCCACGGCCCCCCAAGAGCGCCTGTGCCATGGTCGGTCCCAACTGTAGTCTCGGGGTCATGAACCGACGACCCGAGCCGGAGGCGGTGCGGGCGGCGGCGGTGGCCGCCGTCGAGGCGTTCGTCGCCGACGCCGGCGTGGACGCCGAGGAGCTGGGCGACGGGCGCTGGTTCCTGCGCCTGGCCGGCGAGCGCAAGCTCGGCATCGGCGTCCACCTGGCCGTGGGCGACCGGACCCTGCGGGTGGAGTCGTTCTTCATGCGCGCCCCCGAGGAGCAGCGCGAGCGGCTCTACCGCGACCTGCTGCTGCGCCAGGCGACCAGCTACGTGCTCCGGTTCACCCTCGACGAGGCCGGCGACCTGTTCCTGGTCGGCCAGGTCCCGCTGCGGGCGGTCACCCACGAGGAGGTCGACCGGGTGGTCGGATCGGTGCTCGATCTCGCCGATGCCGCCTATTTGCCCGCGGTGGAGATTGGGTTCGCATCGAGCATTGCCGCCGAAAAAGCTTGGCGGGCTCGCCTGGCCGAGGGTTCCGCACGTTCACCGGAAATTCCATCGAAGTAATTCTACATGCCTCTAGCTGGACATACGCGTCTGACCAGGGGGAACGCTGCCTTGACGCGGCACCGGCCGCCTTCTAGATTGCGCTTCGCCCCGAGGGGCCGACGCGGTAGGACTGGGAAATCCGGATAGGAGTTCTCGCTGGAAGGGCTGACGGGCCCGGACGGCGCGTCGCGGAGGATGGGTACGCGCAACCTGTCATCCCGCGGCGAGGTCCAAGCGGCCTCTGGGTCGTAGGACGGGACTTTCGCGAGTCGTTCTCGGGAAGGCCACGGGAGTTCCTCGGGGCGCCGATGACCCCCAGGGGCCCAATCGGCCGGGAGCAGGCGGGCTTGCCCGCCGGTCAACCGGACGGGGTTCCTGGGGGTCGTCACCCTTCTGGCGTCTCGCGCCGGCCGGGTCACGGCCCGTAGACTCCCAATCAGTACCCCCCTGCTGGTTCGGAGGCGCCCATGTCATCGATGTCCCCAGCCCCGACGCTCACCGCCGAGACCGTGGTGACCGAGATGGCGCGGCCCGAGGGCAAGAAGGCCCTCCTGTTGGTGATGGACGGCCTCGGCGGCTACCGGACCGCCGAGCGCGGCTCCGAGCTCACCGAGGCCAGCACCCCCAACCTCGACCGGCTGGCCGGCGAGGGCTCGCTGGGGCTGCACGACCCGGTCACCCGCGGCATCACCCCGGGGTCGGGCGCCGGCCACCTCGGCCTGTTCGGCTACGACCCCCTCTCCTACGAGATCGGCCGGGGCGCCCTGTCGGCGGCCGGGATCGGCTTCGAGCTGCTGCCAGGCGACGTCGCCGCCCGGGTCAACTTCTGCACCTTGGACGCCGAGGGCATGATCACCGACCGCCGGGCCGGGCGGCTGCCCACCGAGGAGGCGGCCGCCATCTGCGAGCTGCTGATGCGCGAGATCAAGCTCGACGAGGCCGAGTTCTTCCTCCAGCCCGAGCGGGAGCACCGCGGGCTGCTGGTGCTGCGGGGCAAGGGCCTGGAGAAGGACCTGAACGACACCGACCCCCAGGTCACCGGGGTGGCCCCGTTCGAGCCGCAGGCCCGCACGCCGGAGGCCAGGGGCACCGAGACGCTGGTCAAGCAGATCCTCGACCAGGCCCGCAGCCTGCTGGCCGACCGCGAGCGGGGCAACTTCCTGCTCCTGCGCGGCTTCGACAGCGTCAAGGACATGCCCAGCTTCCCCCTCCGCTACCGGGTCAAGGCGCTGGCCATCGCCGCCTACCCGATGTACGTCGGCATCTCCCGGCTGCTCGGCTTCGAGACCCACCAGGTCGAGGGGGCGGCCAAGGAGGAGGTCGACGCCCTGGCCGAGCTGCTGCCCGAGCACGACTTCGTGTTCATGCACATCAAGAAGACCGACTCGGCCGGCGAGGACGGCGACTTCGAGCGCAAGGTCGAGGCCATCGAGGAGGTCGACGCCCTGATCCCGCGCATGCTGGAGGCGGGGGTCGAGGTCATGGCCGTCACCGGCGACCACTCCACCCCGGCCCAGATGGCCGCCCACTCCTGGCACCCGGTCCCGGTGCTGCTGTGGGGCGGCACCGCCGCCGCCGACGGCCTCGGTGGCTTCGACGAGGTCTACTGCCGCCAGGGCTCCCTCGGCCGCTTCGAGGCCAAGCACCTGCTGCCCCAGCTGCTGGCCGCCGCCGGCCGCCTGACCAAGTACGGCGCATAGTCATCGGCTCAAGAGGGTGGGGGCCAGTCGCCGGCCGAGCTGTTGGGGGGGTGTGGGGAGGAGGACTCCCCCCCACATGAACCAAGGACTGCCGAGAGAAGAAAGGGCCTAGATGAAAGGCGTCATCCTGGCGGGCGGCACCGGCTCGCGGCTCCATCCCCTGACCCGCATCACCAACAAGCACCTGCTGCCCATCTACGACCGGCCGATGGTCACCTACGCCATCGAGACGCTGGTCTCGGCCGGGATCACCGAGCTGATGGTGGTCACCGGGGGCACCCACGCCGGCGAGTTCCTGCGCCTGCTCGGCAACGGCCACGAGTACGGCATCGACCGGCTGCTCTACGCCTACCAGGAGAAGCCGGGCGGCATCGCCGAGGCCCTCGGGCTGACCGAGCGCTTCGTCGACGGGGACCGGGTGGTGGTCATGCTGGCCGACAACGTGGTCGAGCGCAGCCTGCGCCCGGCCGTGACCAACTTCCTGGCCCAGCCCTCGGGGTCCCGCATCGTCCTGGCCAAGATCGACGACCCGGCCCACCTGCGCCACCTCGGCGTGCCCGAGCTGGACGGCGACGGCCGGGTCGTCCGCATCCTGGAGAAGCCGGACGACCCGCCCAGCAACTACGTGGTCACCGGCATCTACTTCTACGACGAGCACGTCTTCGAGGTGATCCCGACCCTGCAGCCGTCCGGCCGGGGCGAGCTGGAGATCACCGACGTCAACAACTGGTACGTGGAGCGCCGCTCGATGGAGTACGACGTCCTCGACGGGTTCTGGGGCGACGCCGGCGAGTCGATCGA
>CALGFH010000194.1 GCA_937881255.1 uncultured Actinomycetes bacterium | reverse complement strand
CACGACAAGGTGCAGATCGCCAAGAACGTCAACGCGACCGTGGTCCCGCTCGACCAGGCCCCCCAGGGCTACCAGGACTTCGACAAGGGCGCGGCCAAGAAGTACATCCTCGACCCGCACGGCATGGTCGCCTAGGCCTAGCCGGGCAGGGCGAGCATCCGCTCCAGCGCGACCAGGGCTTCGGCTCTGGTCGCGCTGTCGACCCTGACCCGGTTGGGGACCCGGCCGGCCACCAGCTCCTCCATGGCCCAGGTCAGGTGGGGGAGGTCGATGCGGTTCATGGTCGAGCAGAAGCAGACCGTCCGGTCCAGGAAGGCGATCGTCTTGTCCGGGTGCTCGGTGGCCAGCCGGTGGACCAGGTTCAGCTCGGTGCCGATGGCCCAGCTCGACCCGGGCGGCGACGCCTCCACCACCTTGATGATCCGCTCGGTCGAGCCGACCTCGTCGGCCTTGGCGACCACCTCGCGGCGGCACTCGGGGTGGACCAGCACGCGCACGCCGGGGATGCGCTCGCGCACCCGGTCGACATGCTCGGGCAGGAAGCGGTGGTGGACCGAGCAGTGGCCGCGCCACAGCACCACCTTGGCCGCCCGGACCCGGTCGGGGTCGAGGCCGCCCTCGTGGCGGTGGGGGTCCCAGACCACGCAGTCGGCCGCCTCCAGGCCCATGGCCAGGGCGGTGTTGCGGCCCAGGTGCTGGTCGGGCAGGAACAGCACCCGCTCGGCCCGCTCGAACGCCCAGGCCATCGCCTTGGCCGCGTTGGAGGAGGTGCAGATGGCGCCGCCCTCGCGGCCGGTGAAGGCCTTGATCGCGGCCGAGGAGTTCATGTAGGTCAGGGGCACGGTCCCGCCCGGCACCCACTCCTCGAGGATCTCCCAGGCCTCGTCGACCTGGGCCCAGGTCGCCATGTCGGCCATGGAGCAGCCGGCGGCCAGGTCGGGCAGGATCACCTGCTGGTGGTCGCCGGTCAGGATGTCGGCCGACTCGGCCATGAAGTGGACCCCGCAGAAGACCACGAACTCGGCCTCGGGCCGGGCCGCGGCCTGCTGGGCCAGCCGGAAGGAGTCGCCGCGGGCGTCGGCGAACTGGATGACCTCGTCGCGCTGGTAGTGGTGGCCGAGCACGAACGCCCGGTCCCCCAGGGTGGCCCTGGCCGCCCGGGCCCGCTCGACCAGCTCGGGGTCGGACGCGGGCGGCAGGTCGCCCGGGCAGGTGGTGCCCTTCTCCGACGCCCGCTGGGGGCCGAGGAGGTCGAGGAAGACGGTGCTGGAGGCCATCGGTCGCTCCGTCCGTGAGATCGTGAACGCGCGCACATTCTAGCGGCGAAGGACCGGTACCGCCTGGTTAGCTGACCGAGCTGAGGGTTGCGACGACGTCGGCGGCCAGGTCCATGTCGCCCTCGGCCTTCCACGGGTCGGTGGTGGTGCGGCCGGCGGCGCGCAGGACAAAGGCCAGCGGGTCGGCCTCCAGCACCAGGTCGGGGGTGGCGCCGGGGTCGGGGCGCTCCCCGGCGGCCCCGCCGAGCAGCCACCGGCCGCCCCCGAGGCGGAGCAGGATGACCGCCCCCGGCCGGGCCCGGCCCCGGCGCGACAGGCCGCCCGGGATCGTGCGGGCGGCCAGGTCGGCCAGGAAGGCCAGGGTCGGCGCGTCGGCCTCGAACCGCCGCCCGGTGGCGTCGGCCAGGTCGCGGCCGTGGTGCCAGGCGTCGTTCAGCCGCAGCACCCCCAGGGTCTTGACCGAGATCGTCCCGGCCACCCAGGGCACCCGGCCCCGCCATCCCTCGGCGTCGAGGGCGGCCAGGTGCCAGCGCAGGGCGTCGGCGGCCGCCTCCCAGCCCTCCAGCCGGGCCTCAGGCGGCTCGCCGCGGTGGGCGGCCACATGCGCGGCGTTCCACTCGTCGAGCGACCCGCCGAGCTCCCACGGCCCCTGGAGGGTGGCCAGGGCGGCGCGGTCGCCCTCGGCCAGGTGGGCGACCACGTCCCCGGCCGACCAGGCCGGGGTGGCGGGCACGTTGCGCTCCCAGTCGGCCGGCTCCAGGTCGGCCAGCAGCCGACCGACCCGGCCGTGGGTGGTCTCGATCGCCTCGACCAGGGCGGCCGTGGTCAGCTCGATGAGTCGCCCCTGCCCAGCAGGGCCGCCGTGACCCCCCAGGCCAGGGTCAGGATGCCCAGCAGCACGGCCGAGCTGAACCAGGAGACGTCCCCGGTCACCATGCCGAGGACCGCGAACAGCACCGCCGCCAGCCCGAACCCGATCGCCCCGGCCCGGGCCCGGGACCGGTTCAGCTGCCGGAACTTGAACGGGTTGAGCGTCTGGACCCAGCTCCGCCGGCGCCGCTCGGGGGCCGGAACGGTCCCGGAGCCAGCCGCCGCCTCGGCGACGGCGCGCTCCCGCGCCCGCGAACGTCGTCCCATGCGCGCCGGCCTCCCTCTGCCATGTCCGGGCCGCCACATCGTATCCGGGAGCGGGTAGGCTCCGCCCATGCGAGTCGTGGTCGCGCCGGACAAGTTCGAGGGCAGCCTGAGCGCCGGCCAGGCCGCCGCCGCCATCGAGGCCGGCCTGCGCCGGGCCCGGCCCGATGCCGAGGTGGTCCGGCTGCCGCTGGGCGACGGCGGCGCCGGCACCCTGGAGGCGCTGGTCGCGTCGGGGTTCGAGCGGGTGCCGGTGACGGCCACCGGGCCGACCGGCGAGCCGGTGGCGGCGGCCATCGCCGTCGACGGCCCCCGCGCCTTCGTCGAGATGGCCGAGGCGTCCGGGCTCAAGCGCCTGCCCGGGGGCAGGCGGGCCCCGCTGGAGGCGACCACCTACGGCACCGGGGAGCTGCTGGCGGCCGCCCTCGACCACGGCGCCCGCGAGATCGTCCTCGGGATCGGGGGCAGCGCCACCACCGACGGCGGCGCCGGCATGGCCGCCGCCCTCGGGGCCCGCCTGCTCGACCAGGCCGGGGCCGGCCTGCCGCCCGGCGGGGCGGCCCTGCTCCGGCTGGCCAGGATCGACGTCTCGGGCCTCGACCCGCGCCTGGCTGAGGTGCGGGTCACGGTGGCCTCCGACGTCGACAACCCGCTCACCGGCCCCGAGGGCGCCGCCCACGTCTACGGCCCCCAGAAGGGCGCCGGCCCCGACGACGTGCTGCTGCTCGACTCGGCCCTGCGGCGCTACGCCCGGGTGCTGGCCGACGACCTCGGGCGGGACGTGGCCGCCATCCCCGGCGCCGGCGCGGCCGGCGGGCTCGGGGCCGGCGCCATCGCCTTCCTCGGGGCCGAGCTGCGCACCGGCATCGAGCTGGTGCTGGAGCTGGTCGGCTTCGAGGAGGCGGTCGACGGGGCCGACCTGGTGGTCACCGGCGAGGGCAAGCTCGACGCCCAGAGCCTGCGCGGCAAGGCCCCGGTCGGGGTGGCCCGGGCCGCCGCCGCCCACGGCGTCCCGGTGGTGGCGGTGGCCGGCGTCGTCGAGGTCGCCGACCGGGAGCTGCGGGCGGCCGGGTTCGAGGAGGCCCACGCCCTGCTGGAGCTGGAGCCCGACCCGCGGCGCTCCATGGCCGAGGCCGCCCCGCTGCTGGAGCGCCTGGCCGAGCGGGTCGGCCGGGCCTGGGCGTCCCTGCCATGACCCAGGACCTGCCCAGGGCGGCCGCGGCGGTGGTGACCGCCGCCCGCTCGCTCGGCCTGGAGCTACACGTGCGCGAGTTCCCCGAGGGCACCCGCACGGCCGCCGACGCGGCCAGGGCGATCGGCTGCCAGGTCGACCAGATCGTCAAGTCGCTGGTGTTCGTGGCCGACACCGACCCGGTGCTGGTGCTGACCTCCGGCGGCAACCGGGTCGACGTGGTCAAGGTCGGCAGGGAGCGGTCGGCGGCCACCGTCCGCAAGGCCGACGCCGGGGAGGTCAGGGCGGCCACCGGCTACGCCATCGGCGGCACCCCGCCGTTCGGCCACGCCCGCGACCTGCCGGTGCTGATCGACCGGCACCTGACCGGGTTCGAGGAGGTCTGGGCGGCCGCCGGGACCCCACGCCATGTCTTCCCGATCGCCCCCGGCGACCTGCTCCGAGCCACCGGTGGGCTGGTTGCCGACGTCACACTTGTGGAAGACGGCCCACCGGCGGGGTAGGGGCCGCTATCATGGGCTGGCATGGACACGCGAAAGGAGCACGGATGTCCGAGGTGACCCAGGCGGCATCGGTTGTCGCGCTCAGCGAATCTGCCGCGACCAAGGTCCGCGACCTGCTGGCCCGCGAGGGTCGCGACGACCTCGCGTTGCGTGTCGCCGTCGAGCCTGGCGGCTGCTCCGGGCTCCGCTACGCGCTGTTCTTCGACGACCGCTCCCTGGACGGCGACGTCCGCGGCGAGGTCAACGGCGTGGCCGTGGTGACCGACAAGATGAGCGCCCCCTACCTCAGCGGCGCCTCCATCGACTACCTCGACACCCTCGAGAAGTCGGGCTTCACGATCGACAACCCCAACGCCGCCGGCTCCTGCGCCTGCGGCGAGTCCTTCCACTAGCCACCAGGGCGGCCATCGCCGCCGTGGGCGGCTACGCCTTCGGCGACTCCGCGCCGGCCGCGCGACGTCTCGGGTTGCTCGCCGACGTGTTCGAGCCGCCCAGCCGCGAGCTCCTGGAACGGTTCGCCGGGGTGCCGCTCGACCTGGCGGTCGACCTCGGGTGCGGGCCCGGGCACACCACCCGGCTGGTCGCGTCGGTGACGGGGGCGCGGCGCACCCTCGGGCTCGACCAGTCGGAGGCGTTCGTGGCCCTGGCCGCCGCCGGGGCGCCGCCCGGGGTGTCCTTCGCCGTCCACGACGTGACCGTGGTGCCGTTCCCGGCCGGCCCCGCCGGGCTGGTGTACGGCCGGTTCCTGCTCAGCCACCTGCCCGACCCGGCGGCGGCCCTGGCCGCCTGGGCGACCCAGCTCGCCCCCGGCGGGCTGCTGCTGGTCGAGGAGGTCGAGCGGATCCACACCGTCCAGCCGGCCCTGCGCCGCTACCTGGACACGGCGGCCGCCCTGCTCGCGGCCCGCGGCCACACGCTGGAGATCGGCGCCGCCCTCCACCGCCTGCCCGACCCACCGGGCGTGGATCGCCGCCTCGACCGGGTCGCCCCGCTGGCCCCGCCGGCCGCGCTGGCGGCCAAGCTGTTCGCCCAGAACCTGGCCGTCTGGCGCGGCGACGGGGTTCGCTCCGGGGTCGCGACCGAGGCCGCCCTTGACCGGCTGGCCGCCGACCTGGCCGCGGTCACGGCGGGCACGGCCGAGGGGAGGATCGCCTGGGAGCTGCGCCAGCTCGCCTTCCAGCGGGCCGCGACCTAGCCGGCCTGCTCCTCGGCGATGATCTGGTCGCACAGGTCGAGGCACTGGCCGCAGATGGCCACCGCCCCGTGGGCGGTCACGCGAGCCTTGCCCGGGTCCCACTGGCCGCAGAAGCTGCACGTCCGCCCCGGGTGGGGGACCGCCGGCCAGCTCCGGGCCAGGACCAGGCAGCCGGAGCAGATGTAGACCCCGGGCCCGGCGATCAGCCTGGCGACCTCCCACCGGTCCCGGCCGCAGAACGAGCAGTGGAGCAGGTCCCCGTCGATCCAGCGGGTCTCGTCGTCCATAGCCGGATTCTACGCGGCTAGTGGGAGCGGCGGACCTGGAAGACCCAGCCGCCCTCGGGGCGGTCGTGCTGGGCGACCAGCTGCTGGTCCTTGAGGCGGCACCACACGGGGATGTCGACCCGGGCCCCGGGGTCGTCGGCCAGCAGCTCGACCAGGCCGCCGACCTCGACCGAGGCCACCGCCCTGGCCAGGCGGACCACCGGGATCGGACAGGCCAGCCCCAGGCAGTCGACCGTGGTCGCGGCCGTGGTCACCGGCCCTCCGCCGCCTTCTCGATGGCCTGGGTGTCGAGCTCGGCCATCTCCCGGAGGTCGGCGACGGCGGCCGGCAGGACCTCGAGGAGCCGGTCGACGTCGGCCTCGGTGGCGTCGTGCAGGAACGACACCCGGACCGAGCCGTGGGTGATGGCGCCCATGGCCGCCAGGACGTGGGAGGGCTCCTGGGTGTCGGCGGTGCAGGAGGACCCGGAGTGGACGGCGATGCCCTTGGCGTCGAGCAGCAGCAGCAGCGCCTCCCCCTCGATATAGAGGATGGAGAAGGCCACCAGGTGGGGGAGGCGCCGGGCCGGGTCGCCGTGCACGACCACCTCGGGGATGGTGGCCAGCCCGGCCAGCAGGCGGTCGGACAGCCCGGCCAGGCGGTCGCGCTCGCCGGGGGCCTCGGCCACCCGGGCGGGCACGGCGGCGGCCAGGGCGGCCACCCCGGGCAGGTTCTCCATGCCGGCGCGGCGGCGGCGCTCGCGCTCGTCGCCGACCAGCACCGGCCGCAGCCGGGCCCGCCGGGAGGCGACCAGGAAGCCGGTGCCGGGCGGGCCGTAGGCCTTGTGGCCGCTGCCGACCAGCAGGTCGGCGCCGAGGTCGGCCACGTCCACCGGCAGGCGGCCGACCGTCTGGCAGGCGTCGACCAGCAGCAGCGCGCCGTGCTCGTGGGCCAGCGCCGCCGCCTCGCCGACCGGCTGGACGGTGCCGACCTCGTGGTTGGCGTGCTGGAGGCAGACCAGCAGGGTGTCGTCGCGCACGGCCGCGGCCAGCTCGTCGGGGTCGACCCGGCCGGCGTGGTCGACCCCGACCTCGGTGAGCTCGAACCCCTGGCCGGCCAGGGCCCGGGCCGGGGCCAGCACCGAGGTGTGCTCGACCGCCGAGACGACCAGGTGGCGGCGGCGCCGGGCCGCCCTGGCCAGCCCGGTCACGGCCAGGTTGGCCGCCTCGGTCCCGCCGGAGGTGAAGACCAGCTCGTCGGGGGCGGCCCCCACGGCCGCGGCCAGCCGCTCGCGCGAGCGGTCCAGCAGCATCCGGGCCCGCCGGGCCCGCCCGTAGAGCCGCGACGGGTCGCCGAACTCGTCCAGGGCCTCGACCAGCGCTGCCCGGGCCAGCGGGTGCAGCGGGGTGGTGGAGGCGGCATCAAGGTACGTCTCGGCAACGGCGCGCATGGCAGTAAGCGTAGCGTCGGCCGCGTCCCGCGCATTCCCGGCCCGGCGGGGTGGACGGGCCGCTTCTTCACGGCAGGGGCAGCTCGTGGCGTTCCAGGGTCCCGATCAGCCGCTCCAGGTCGGGGCCGAGGGGCCGGTCCCGGTCGACGGGCGCCACCAGCTCCTCCAGGCAGGCGGCGAGCGGCCGCAGCCCGGGCGCCGGCCCGTCCCGGCGGCCGCCCCGGCCGCGAAGCCACCAGGCCTGGCGGGCGGCCAGGAGCTCGCAGGCCACGACCTCGCGGGTCAGCTGCTCGACCCGGCGGAGCTGCTCGGCCGCCTCGGGGGCGAAGCTGGCCGCGTCCTCCTGGCCAAGCGAGGTCTCGGCCTGGCCGACCGAGGCCGGGGTGGCCAGGCGGCGGGCCTCGTGCAGCGCCCCGACGGCCCGCTTGTGGACCACGACCAGGCCGGTCACCGGCCCGGGGTCGGGGCTGAGCTGGTCGGGGAGCCCGCTGAAGCGGCCGTCGAGCAGGCGGTGGAGGCGCTGGCCGGCCAGCTCGGCCGCCTGGGCCAGGGCCACCGCGGCCGCGTCCATCCCCGAAGCCAGCCCCACCGCGTGGAACCCGCCCCCGGCCAGCGCCCGCCCGCCGACCAGGGCGCCTGGGCCAGGGCCACCGCGGTCGCGTCCATCCCACCGCGTGGAACCCGCCCCCGGCCAGCGCCCGCCCACCGACCAGGGCCGGGGAGTCGGTGACGGCCACCAGCGCCCGCCGCACGTCCTCGTCCAGCCGCCCCAGCGTCCGCCGCAGCTGGGCCAGGGTCTGCGGCGCCACCCGGAACGACACCGGCGCCTGCAGCCGCGCCGCCTCCCCGGGCCGCCCGGCCCCCGGCGGCCCGGCGCAGATCGGCCAGGACCTCCCCGAGCAGCGGGTCCCCGGCCAGGCGGCCGATCGCCTCGTCGTAGGGGTCGAGGGGGGCCTGGAGGGCGTCGATCGCGGCCGCCGCCGACGCCAGCAGCTGGCCGGCCAGCCGCTCGGCCGACCGCAGCCGGGCCAGGGCCAGGGCGGTGGCCAGCGGCGACCCGGCGAGCAGGGCGATCCCCTCCTTGGCCCGGAGCCGGTGGGGGAGCGCGCCCCGCTCGGCCAGCGCCGCCCCGGCGTCCTGGGCCGACCCGTCCGGTCGCAGGACCAGCCCGGCCCCGGCCAGGGTCTGGAAGGCGTGGGCGAGCGGGACCACCTCCCCGGGGGAGCCGGCCCCGCGCCGGGGCACGGCCGGGACGAAGCCGTCGTTGACCCGGTCGACCAGGAACCGGCACAGCTCCGGCCCGACCCCGGCGTGCCCGCTCAGCAGGTTGCCCAGCCGGGCCACCAGCAGGGCCCGGGCCTCGGCCGCCTCCAGCCACGGCGGCCCGCCGACCGCCCGGCCGAGCAGGAGGTTCCGCTGGTGGCGCTCCTGGGCGGCCGGGTCGAGGTCGACCGAGGCCAGCCAGCCCATGCCGGTGCTGACCCCGTAGACCCGGGTCCCGCCGGCCAGCAGGGCCGCCAGCTCGGCCTGCCCGGCGGCGACCCGCTCCACGGCCGCCTGGGCCAGCGCCAGCCGCTGACCGCCCCAGGCCACCGCCTCGACCGTCTCCCGGCTCAGGTCGCCGTGCCCGGCCAGAGTGATCACTGGCTCTGCGTTGTCGTGGCGGTATGGTTAGGTTGAGAGGTCGACATGGTCGCGCCGCCGGCGTGCGCTCGGGCCGTTGACACCTAACGTGGAACGTTGCCACACTACGCGACCACTACGGGTCCGAAGCCCAGAGGAGCGGGGGCGGCAGTTGATCAGCTTCGAATCCGTGACCAAGCGCTTCGCCGATGGCACCACCGCCGTCGACAACGTGGACCTCGAGGTGCCGGAGGGCGACCTGACCGTCCTCGTCGGGCCGTCCGGCTGCGGCAAGACCACCACCCTGCGGATGATCAACCGGATGATCGAGGCCACCAGCGGCCGCATCGTGGTCGACGGCCGAGACGTCGCCCAGGTCGACCCGCCCGAGCTGCGGCGCCGCATCGGCTACGTCATCCAGCAGATCGGCCTGTTCCCGCACCGCACCATCGGCGAGAACATCGGCACCGTCCCCGAGCTGATCGGCTGGGACAAGAAGCGGACCCAGGCCCGCGTGAACGAGCTGCTGGAGCTGGTCGGCCTGCCCGCCGAGGTCCGCGACCGCTACCCCCACCAGCTCTCGGGCGGTCAGCGCCAGCGTGTCGGGGTGGCCAGGGCCCTGGCCGTGGACCCGCCGATCCCGACAACATCGCGACGGTTCCGAAGCTGCTGCGCTGGCCGAAGGACCGCATCCGGGCACGCGTGGACGAGCTGCTCGAGCTCGTCAGCCTCGACCCGGTCGAGACCCGCTCGCGGTACCCGGCGCAGCTGTCGGGCGGACAGCGCCAGCGCGTCGGCGTGGCGCGTGCGCTCGCGGTGGATCCTCCGCTGATGCTGATGGACGAGCCGTTCGGCGCGATCGACCCGATCAACCGCGAGCGGCTCCAGAACGAGTTCCTGCGCCTGCAGGCCGAGCTGCGCAAGACGATCGTCTTCGTCACCCACGACATCGACGAGGCGATCAAGATGGGCGACCGCATCGCCATCTTCCGCCAGGGCGGCCACCTCGAGCAGTACGCGCCGCCCGACGAGCTGCTGGCCGAGCCGGCCAACGACTTCGTGGCCGACTTTCTTGGCGCCGAGCGCGGCCTCAAGCGCCTGGCCCTGATCCCGGTGTCCGCGGTCAAGGCCGAGCCCGGCCCGGTGGTCGCCCCCGACGAGGACGGCAAGCGGGCCATCTCCGTGGCCGATGCCTACGGCAGCGACTGGGTGGTGGTGGTCGACGGCGACCGGCGGCTGCTCGGCTGGGCCCATGCCGGCGAGGCTGCTCGGCTGGGCCCATGCCGGCGAGGCGGCCCAGCGAGGCCGGGTCGGCGACGCCGAGATCCGCCCCTTCCGGCTGCAGGTGCAGGCCCGCGACTCGCTCCGGGCCGCCCTCAACGCCATGGTCCAGTCGCGCACCGGGGTGGCCGTGCGGGTCAGCGACGGCGACCGCTACGAGGGCATCGTCACCCTCGAGCTGCTCTCCAGGGAGATCAGTTGAGCGACGCTCAGCGGCCGGTCCTGGCGGCCGAGCTGATCCGCTGGTCGTGGGTCGGCGACCACCTCGACGACATCCGCGACTACCTCATCCAGCACGTCCAGCTGACCGTCCTGGCCGTGCTGTTCGGGCTGCTGCTGGCCTTCCCGCTGTCGCTGGCGGCGATCCGCTGGCCGCGGATGTACGGGCCGATCCTCGGCTTCACCGGGATCCTGTTCACCATCCCCTCGCTGGCCCTGTTCATCCTGCTGATCCCGTTCACCGGGCTGTCGATCCGGACCTCGCTGATCGGGCTGACCATGTACACGCTGCTGATCCTGGTCCGGAACATGGTCGAGGGCCTGCGGGGGGTCGACCGCGACGTGCGCGAGGCCGCCCAGGCGATGGGCTACACCCGGGCCCGCCAGCTCTTCCAGGTCGAGCTGCCCCTGGCCCTGCCGGTGATCATGGCCGGGATCCGCATCGCCACCGTCACCACCATCGGCCTGGTCACGGTGACCGCCCTGATCGGCCAGGGCGGGCTGGGGCGGCTGTTCATCGACGGCTTCACCCTGAACTTCACCACCCCGATCGTCGTCGGGATCGTGCTCTCGGCGCTGCTGGCCTTCGCGGCCGACCTCACCCTGGTGGGCGTGCAGCACCGGCTCACCCCATGGGCCCGGAGCCGGGGGAGGTAGCCAGGCCGTGAACGTGATCGCCGACGTCGTCAGCTGGCTGACCGACCCCGCCCAGTGGAGCGGGCCGGACGGCATCCCGGTGCGCACCCTCCAGCACCTCTGGTACTCGCTGCTGGCCACGGCGATCGCGGCCGCCGTCGCCCTGCCCATCGGGATCTTCATCGGCCACACCGGGCGGGGCGCCCTGTTCGCCGTCAACCTGACCAACCTGGGCCGGGCCATCCCCTCGCTCGGCATCATCATCCTCATGTTCACCCTGGTCGGCTTCGGCCTGGTCCCCGTCCTGGTGGCGCTGATCGCGCTGGCCGTCCCCCCGATCGTGACCAACAGCTACATCGGGATCCGCTCGGTCGACCGCGACGTGCGCGAGGCCGCCGAGGGCATGGGCATGCGCGGCCGGCAGGTGCTCTGGCAGGTCGAGCTGCCGGTGGCCATGCCGCTGATCATGGCCGGCGTCCGCACCTCGACCGTGCAGGTGGTGGCCACCGCCACCCTGGCCGCGTTCGTCGGCCTGGGCGGGCTCGGCCGCTACCTGATCGACGGGCTCTCCCAGCGTGACCTTCCTCAGGTGGTCGGCGGCGCCATCCTGGTCGCCGTGCTGTCCCTGCTCACCGAGCTGGCGCTCGGCCGCGTGCAGACCCTGGTGGTCCCGCGGGGGCTGGGCCAGCGGGGCGCGGACGCGGCCGTCCGTGCCAAGGTGGAAAAGGCCGCATAGTCCCGGGACGACAAGGTCCCAGCTCCCAAGGAAAGGAAGATCGTCCATGCGAAGGATCCGGCTTGGCAGCGCCGCCGTCGCGGCCTGCCTGGCGCTGCTCCTGGCCGCCTGCGGCGGCGGGGACGACGCCCTCGACGAGGGCACCCAGCCCAACGAGCAGGCGAGCGTGACCGTCGGCTCGACCAACTTCTCCGAGCAGCTCATCCTGGCCCAGATGTACGCCGCCGTGCTCGAGAAGGCCGGCGTCGAGGTCGAGGTCCGGCCGAACCTGGGAGCCAGGGAGGTCGTCTTCCCGGCCCTGGAGAAGGGCGAGATCGACCTGCTGCCCGAGTACAACGGGTCGGTGCTGTCGTTCCTCAAGACCGACGCCACCGAGACCACCGCCGACGAGGTCAACACCGCCCTGACGCCGTTGCTGGACGGCAAGAGCCTGGTCGCCCTCGAGCAGAGCCCGGCCGAGGACAAGGACGGCCTGGCCGTGACCAAGGAGACCGCCGACCAGTACGGCCTGGCCAAGGTGTCCGACCTCAAGGGCAAGGCCGGCCAGCTGGTCATCGGCGGCCCGCCCGAGCTGGAGACCCGGCCGGCCGGCATCCCCGGGCTCAAGAAGGTCTACGGCATCGAGGACTTCAAGGAGTTCAAGGCGCTGGACGCCGGCGGCCCCCTGACCACTTCGGCGCTCAACAAGGGCGACATCGACGTCGGCCGGGTGTTCACCACCCAGGGTGCGATCTCCGACAACGGCTGGGTCCTGCTGGAGGAGGACAAGCCGCTCCAGCCGGCCCAGAACATCGTCCCCATCGGGCGCAAGGACGCCATGACCGAGCAGGTCACCTCGACCCTGAACGCGCTCGCGCCCAAGATCACCACCGAGGAGCTGACCAAGCTCAACAAGCTGGTCGACGTCGACAAGCAGGACCCCGAGAAGGTCGCCTCCGATTGGCTGACCCAGCAGGGCCTGCTCTAGACCTGCGCTTCGTCTCCGGGCCGGACGTCGACGCCCTCGACGTCACGCGAGCCGAGATCCTGGCCGCGGTCGAGGGCGCCGTCCGGGCCCAGGGCGAAGGGCAGTGGGCCGCGTGTCCACCTGGCGCCCCCCAACGGGGGCGCCGGGCATTTCAACGTGCTCCGCGGCCACCTCGGGCCCGAGCACGTCAGTGGGGTCAAGGTGGTCGGCGACTTCGTCGGCAACTGGCGCCTCGGCCTGCCCAGCGAGCTGGCCCTGGTCCTGCTGCTGGACCCGGACACCGGCATGCCGCTGGGCATCGTCGACGGGACCATGCTG
>CALGFH010000193.1 GCA_937881255.1 uncultured Actinomycetes bacterium | reverse complement strand
TACGCCGAGCGGACCGAGGGAGGGGACCAGCCGCTCTACCAGGAGGAGACCCAGCGGATGGACCGGCCAGGCGGCGGCGGGTCGCTGTTCACCGACGAGGAGCCGGAGCGGCTGGACCGCCCCGGCCCGCAGGAGCCGGGTGTCCAGGACGGCATCTACGACCAGGAGGCCGACCAGGCCAGGCGCCCGCCGGACGGCGTCTAGGGCCTCCGCGGCGGAGGTAGCGTCGCTCGCCGGGCCCGCTGGGTGACACGGCCCGGCGGCTAGCTCCGCCCGGGGCGGCCCAGGGTGTGGCGGAGGGCCGGTTCCAGGTCGGGGAACCGGAACCGGTAGCCGGTCTCCAGCAGGCGGGACGGGCGGATCCGCATGCTGGCGAACAGCATCTCGTCGGCGAACTCGCCCAGGACCAGCTTGGGGGCGAAGGCGGGAACGTGGAGGACGGCGGGTCGGCGGAGGACCCGGGCCAGGGTGGTGGTGAACTCGGCGTTGGTGACCGGGTTGGGGGCGACGGCGTTCACCGGCCCGGCCAGGTCGTCGTTGGTCAGGGCGTGGAGGTAGGCGCCGGTGATGTCGTCGAGGGCGACCCAGCTCAGCCATTGCCGGCCCGAGCCGAACCGGCCGCCGATCCCCAGCCGGAACATCAGGGCCTGCTTGGGCAGGCCGGCCCCGGTGGCGTCCTGGACGGGGCCGGTGCGCAGGTGGACGACCCGCAGGCCGGCTGACCTGGCCGGATCGGCGGCCGCCTCCCATCGCTGGACCACGTCGGCCAGGAACCCGCGGCCGCCGCTGCTGGCCTCGGTGAGCAGCTCGTCGCCGCGATCGCCGTAGTAGTGCGCCCCGGAGGCGCACACCAGCACCCGGGGACCGCCGGACCCCCCGGCAAGCTCGGCCATGGTCCGGGCGACCAGGGCGGTTCCCTCGACCCGGGTCTGGAGGATCTGCCGCTTGGTCCTGGCGGTCCAGCGGAGCTGGTCGCCGATGTGCTTGGCGGCCAGATGGACGACCGCGTCCGCCTTGGCCAGGGCCTCGGGGTCGAGCTGGCCGGCCGCCGGGTCCCACTGGACCTGGTCGGCCGCGGTGGGCCGGGAACGGGTCAGGCGCAGCACCTGATGGCCCTCGGCCTGCAGGCGCCGGGTCAGGGCCGTGCCGATCAGCCCGGACGCGCCGGTCACCGCCACCAGCATGGGTTTCCCTCCCTCCGGCCGAACGCCTGACGAACAGACCTTCGCAGGCCGCCGGCCGGCGGTTGCCGGCTAGGGCTTGCGATTCCGGGGCGCGGCGTCGGGCGGCTGGATCGCGCCCCGCTCGCCGGGCTCGGCGCCGGTCCCGCCGGCGCCGTTGCCACCGGACAGGAGGTTGCGGGCCAGCTGGAGGCCGGCCACGCCCTGGCTGAGGGCGGCGGCCAGCGCCTCGGACAGGCCCTGGGCGCCGTTGAGGACGATCATCTGGTCGACCGACGCGAACGGCTTGGCCGCGGCCTCCACGATGTCCGGCCACTTCTCGGCCAGCTGCTGGCCGATGACGGCGTCCTGGTTCTCGGCCAGGGCGTCGGCCCTGGCCTTGATCGCCTCGGCCTCGGCCATGCCCTTGGCCTGCACGGCCTCGCCCTCGGCCCGGCCCTTGGCCGCGGTCGCGGCCGCCTCGGCCTCGCCGATGAGCCGGGTCGACTCGGAGCGGGCGATGGCGTCCACCCGGACCCGCTCGGCCTCGGCGACCGCCTCCAGCCGGACCCGCTCGGCCGAGGCCTGGGCGTGCAGCTCGACCTCCTGGCGCTCGGCCTCGGCCCCGGCGATGCGGGCGTCGCGGGACGCCTTGGCCAGGGTGACCGACTCATAGGCCTTGGCGTCGGCCGGCTTGCGGATGCTGGCCTGGAGGCGCTGCTCCTCGCGCTGGGCCTCCAGCTCGGCCACCTTGGTCTCCTCGACGACCACGTGCTGGCGGGCCGAGGCGTCGGCCAGCGGCCCGGCCTGCTGGGCCTGGGCGGAGGCCTTGTCGATCTCGGCCTGGTAGCCGGCCTGCTTGATCATGCTCTCGCGCCTGGCCTCGGCCTTGAGGGCGTCGGCGCCCTGCTCGGCGGTGGTCGCCTCCCGGTCGGCGTGGGCCTGGGCGATGCGCGCCTCCCGGGCCACCGCGGCCGCGTGGGGCAGGGCCAGGTTGCGGATGTAGCCGGTCGGGTCGTGGATCTCCTGCACCTGGAGGGAGTCCACGATCAGGCCCAGCTTCTCCATCTCCGACCCGGACGACTGCCGGGTCAGCGAGGTCAGCTTCTCCCGGTCGCGGATCATCTCCTCGACCGTCATGTTGCCGACGATGGCCCGCAGGTGGCCGGCGAACACGTTGTGGACCCGGGCGTCCATCTGCTGCTGCTGGTCGAGGAAGCGGCGGGCGGCGTTGGCGATCGAGACGTAGTCGTCGCCGACCTTGAAGATGACCACGCCCTGGATGCCGAGCGGGATGCCCTGGTGGGTCACGCACTCGATCGACAGCGGGGCCTCGCGGAGGTCGAGCGACAGCCGCCGGACCGTCTGGATGCCCGGCAGCACCAGCGTGCCCTTGCCGGTGACGATGCGGAAGCCCATGCTCTCGCCGGCTCCCTCGGGCGACGAGTGCTCGCGCAGGCCGGAGATGACCAGCGCCTCGTTGGGCTCGGCGACCCGCCACATGAGCTTGAAGATCGCGAACAGGACGGCCAGGCCGACGACCACTCCACCGGCCAGGATCAGGGGATCCATTCCTCCGCCTTTCGACGCAGCCCTACATGGGGCTGACTATGACGGTCCGTGGCGGGAAGTACTCGATCACGACCACGCGGGTGCCGGTCGAGATGGTGTCCGTGGTGTCGGCGGCGTAGGCGTTGAAGGCCTCGCTGCCGCCGCGGATGGCGATCATGACCTCGCCGACCCGCTCCGGGCCGATGGTGCCGGTCACCCGTCCGACCTTCCCGATCACCTGCTGGTCGGCCAACCGGATCCCCGTTTCCCTGTGTCTCGTCGGGCCGCTTCCCGTCATCGGTATCTTGCCGCATCTTGGCCTTCCGGTGTGAAGGTTCGCGACTCGGCCGCGGGGCCGGCCACCACCCGGTCGCGGCCGCCATCCTTGGCGGCGTACAGGCCGGTGTCGGCCCGGCGGACCAGGCATTCCCAGCCGTCCTCGGCCCCGCTGGCCACCCCGACGCTGGTCGTCACGGCCAGGGGCCCGTCGGCCAGCGGGACCGGCGCGGCCGCGATCACCCGCCTGGTGCGCTCGCCCATGGCCGCCGCCTCGTCGGGGCCGGTGGCGGGGAGCACGACCAGGAACTCCTCGCCGCCCCAGCGGCCGGGCACGTCGCCGGGCCGGGCCACCTCCCGGAGCCTGGCCGACACCACCCGCAGGACCTCGTCGCCGGCGGCGTGCCCGCGGGTGTCGTTGACCTGCTTGAACCGGTCGATGTCGCACAGCAGCACCGAGATCGGGTCGCCGGTCGCGGCCAGCCGCTGCAGCTGCTCCTCGAGGTGGCGCCGGTTGCCGAGGCCGGTCAGGGCGTCGGTGCGGCTGGCCAGCTCCAGCTCGGCGTTGCGGAGCCGCAGCTCGTCCTGGAGGGCCTTGCTGCGCACGGCCGCGTGGACCCGGGCCAGCAGCTCGCTCGGCTCGAACGGCTTGCGCAGGTAGTCGTGGGCGCCGAGGCGGAGCCCGTCGACCACGTCCTCGGTGGTCACCCGTGAGGTCACGAACACAACCGGGATGTCGGCAAGCCGCGGGTCGGCCTTGATCCGGGCCAGCACGCCGTGGCCGTCCAGGTGCGGCATCTCCACGTCGAGGAGCACGACGTCCGGCTGCTCCCGGTGGCAGGCGGCCAGGGCCTGCTCGCCGTCGCCGGCCTCGATCACCCGGTAGCCGCGGGACTGGAGCTGCTCGACCAGCACGGCCCGGATGACCAGGGAGTCCTCGGCGACCACGACCGCAGGGGGGGTCACGGGGCCAGCCACCCGGTCAGGGAGGCGACGTCGAGCAGCAGCAGCGGCCGCGACCCCGGGAGCACGCCCGCGACCAGCGGCGACCGCTGGCCGGCGGGGGCCGCGCCGGCCTCCTCGTGGACCCGTTCGATGCCGACGACCTCGTCGACCAGCAGGCCGATGCTGGTGCCGCCGCCGTCCAGCACCAGCACCTGGCCCGGCTGGCCGCCTCCAAGCGGCGACACCACGGTGACGGTGTCGCCGTCGCGGTGCAGCAGGCCGGCCACGCCCGGCCGGGGGTCGGGGAGGGGCAGCAGCCCCCTGGCCCCCAGCACCCGCTGGACCCGTTCGATCGGGACGGCCCAGTCCTGGCCGCCGGAGCGGAACGACACCACCGTGGTCATGGGCGCCCCAGCTTGGCTCGGAGCACGCCCGCCAGCTCGTCCGCCGCCCAGCCGTCCAGCCCGGCCTGGACCGCGCGCCGGTCGCACCGTTCCAGCGCCGCCAGGGCGGCCGCATAGGCCCGCCGCGCCCCCCGCCGGTCCCGGACCGCCCCAAGGGCCACCCCGAGCTGGAACCAGGCACCCGGCTGATCCGGGTCCAGGAACACCGCCTTCCGGAACGCGGCAACGGCGGCGGCATGGTCCCCCCGGCGCGCCGCGACCTCCCCATCGGCGGCCATCTCGGCCGCGGTCATGGGTCGCGCCTCGGCCTCCCCGGGCACCCCCGACCCGGGCGGTTCCGAACCGGGCGGTTCCGTGCCGGGCGGTTCCGTGCCGGGCGGTTCCGTGCCGGGCTCCCCGGTGGGCGCCCTCGAACCCGACCCGCCGGTGCCGGGCCCCCCGGTGGGGGAGCGTAGCCGACCGGTGAGCTGGGCGCCGTCGGTTGTCCACAACCCCCTGGGTCCCTCCAACCTGGGCCCCTCCAACCCGGGTCCCTCCAGCCCGGTTCCCTCCCACCCGGGCCCCGTTGACCCGGGCCCCGGGATCCCGAACCCCTCGCCGGGAGCGACCTGGAGGGCGTAGGCGGGACCCAGGCGCTTGACCCGGAGGCGGGGGGTCGGGGCCAGGACGGCTTCGGAGTAGCCGAGGAACACCAGGCCGCCGGGGGCGAGCCAGCCGGCCAGGCGGTCGAGGAACGACTCGGCGACGGTTCTCGACAGGTAGATGAGGACGTTGCGACAGAACACGACCTGGCAGCGGCCCGGGTCCACCGGGAAGCGGGCGGTCAGGTTGGCCCGCTCGACCCGGACCCGGCGGCGCAGGGCCGGGTCGACCTCCCACTCGTCGCCGGCTGGGCGGAGCCAGCGGCGGTGGGCGGCCGGGAGGCCGGTGAGCTCGGCGGCCGAGTAGCGGGCGGCCCGGGCCCTGGCGACCGCGGTGGCGGAGATGTCGGTGGCCACCACCTGCCAGTCGGGCACCCCGGAGGCGGCCAGCTCCATGGCCAGGCTGTAGGCCTCCTGGCCGTTGGCGCAGCCGGCGCTCCAGACGACCACCGGGCCCTCGAGCCCGGGCAGGACCTCGCGGGCGAGGGCGGCGAACTGGTCGGGCTGGCGGAAGAATTCGGTCTCCTGCACGGTGACGCAGTCGAGCACCTCCTGGAACGCGTCCGGGTCGCCGGCCAGGCTGGCCGCGAAGCGGGCCGGGGTCTGGCCGCGGGCCTTGGCCGCCCCGTCCAGGCAGGTGGCCAGTCGCTCCCGGAGGCCGTCGCCGAGCTCGATCCCGGTCCGCTCGGCCACCAGCCGCTCCGCCACCCGCACGGGGGCGCGCAACCGCGTTCCTGCCGCCGCGCTCATCGCACCAGCCTGGCCACGGCGCCCCGGATGGCGCCGTGGATCTGGCCGAGGCTGTGCACCTCGCCGGCGGCGCCGAGCCGCTCGGCGGCCCAGGGCATGCCGAACACGACGCTGGTCGGCTCGTCCTGGGCGATGGTCACGGCCCCCTGGCGGCGCATCGCCAGCAGCCCGGCCGCCCCGTCGTCGCCCATGCCGGTGAGCAGCACGCCAACGGCCTGCCCGCCGGCTGCGGCCGCGACCGAGCGGAACAGCTCGTCCGCCGACGGCCGGTGCAGGCCGGGCGGGGCGGGGTCGAGGACCAGGCGGCGGCCGCCGGTCGGGATGGTCCGGGGCGGGCCCGCCGGCACGCTGGGCAGGCCAGGGGCGGGGGCGAGCTTGAGGTGGGCGCCGGACGGGGCGATGTACACGACCCCCGGCTGCGGCCGGTCGCCGTCGGCGGCCACCACCACGGGCAGGGCGGACACCCGCTGCATCCAGCCGACGAAGCCGTCGACAAGCTGCGGGTGGAGGTGCTGGACGACCAGGACGGGCACGGCCAGCCCCTCCAGGCGGGGCAGGATCTCGGCCAGCGCCGCCGGGCCGCCGGTCGAGGCGGCGATGGCCACCGGCGGGGCGCGGTACGGGTCGGGGGCCGGTGGCCGGCGGCGGCCCCGCGGATGGGCGACCACCGTGACCCCGCTGAGCAGGCGCACCTGGCAGCGCACCTGGCGCTCGGCCTCGGCGTCCCAGCGCTCCGGCTTGGGCAGGGCCTCGACGGCCCCGGCGAGCAGCGCCTCGACCGCCGCGGCCGAGCCGGCGCAGGTCACCCGGGCCGACAGCACCAGGATGGGGGTCGGGAGGTCGGCCATGATCTGCTCGATCGCCCCCAGGCCGCCGTCGCCCGGCAGCCCCAGGTCCATGGTGACCACGTCCGGCCGCAGCCGCTGGACCAGGGTCACCGCCTCGGCCGGGTCGCCGGCCTGGCCGATCACGGTGATGTCGCGCTCGGCCTGGAGGACGTCGACCAGGTGGGCCCGCTGCACCGGCGAGTCCTCGACCACCACCACCCGCACCGCCGTCACCGCCCGGCCCTCCCGGCGGGGTGGACGGCCAGCCCGAGCAGGCGGCCCACGACCTCCAGCAGCGTCCGCTGGTCGAGGTCGCCCTTGACCAGGTAGGCGTCCGCCCCGGCCTCCATGGCCAGGCGGCGGTCGGCCTCCGAGGACCGGGAGGTGACCACGACCACCGGCAGCCCGGCCAGGCCCGGCTCGGCCCGGATGGCCCTGGTCAGCTCGAGGCCGTCGCAGTTGGGCATCTCGACGTCGGTGACGACCAGGTCGGCCGGGGTGTCGGCGAGCGCGACCAGGGCCAGGCGGCCGTCGGCGGCGGTCCGGACCCGGTAGCCGGCCCCTTCGAGGATCGACCGCTCGAGCTCGCGGACCACGGCCGTGTCGTCGACGACCAGGACGCTGGCCGGTCCGGCCGGCGAGGGGAGGACGGCGGAGGCGTGGGACGCCCCGCCGGCCGCGTGGCCCGCCCCGCCCGGCGGGCCCGACCCGTTGCCCGAGCGA
>CALGFH010000192.1 GCA_937881255.1 uncultured Actinomycetes bacterium | reverse complement strand
GCATCACCGACATCCGCCAGCAGCTCCAGCCCCGCTTCAACAGCGGCAACCCCCCGGACGTGATCGACAACTCGGGCGCCGAGCAGCTGCCGCTGGCCACGCTCGCCGACACCGGCCAGCTGGCCGACCTGACCCCGCTGTTCGACGCCGAGTCGATCGACGGCGGCAAGATCAGGGACACCCTGAACCCGGTGGCGATCGAGGCCGGCGACTACGGCGGCAAGATCCTGGTCCTGAACTACGCCCTTGAGGTCTACGGCCTCTGGTACGACAAGACGCTGTTCGACAAGAAGGGCTGGCAGCCGGCCGAGACCTGGGACGACTTCCTCGCCCTGTGTGAGGAGATCAAGGGCGACGGGATCGCGCCCATGGCCCACCAGGGCAAGTACCCGTACTACATCCAGCAGGTGACCATGGACATGGCCGTCAAGCACGGCGGCGTGGAGGTGGTCAAGGCGATCGACAGCCTGGAGCCGAACGCCTGGAAGCACCCGTCGGTCAAGATGGCCGCTGAGGCGCTGCTGGAGATCAAGTCCAAGGGCTACATGCTCGAGGGCACCGAGGGCCTGGACCACATCCAGTCGCAGACCCGCTGGAACGAGGGCAAGGCGGCCTTCATCCCCTCCGGCTCGTGGCTGGAGAACGAGCAGAAGAAGGTCGCGCCCGAGGACTTCGCCACCACGGTCGCGCCGACCCCCCTGATGGACGGTTCCAAGCTGCCGTTCCAGTCCACCCGGGTCAGCGCGGCCGAGGCGTTCATCGTGCCCGCCAAGGCCAAGAACGTCCCCGGCGGCCAGGAGTACCTCCGCATCATGCTGTCGAAGGAGGGGGCGTCGAAGTTCACCGAGCTCACCGCCGCCCCGACCGTCGTCAGCGGCGCCGGTGAGGGCCTCGACCTCACCCCGGCCGCGGCGTCCGCCAGCGAGCTCGTCAAGGCCGGCGGCGACAACAACTGGAACTACTACTTCTTCGTCTGGTACTCGCCGATGCGGCCCAAGATCGAGACGGCCTTCGGTGAGCTGGCGGCCGGCCGCGTCACCGCCGACGAGTTCTGCGCCGCCTGTCAGAAGGCGGCCGACGAGACCGCCAAGGACCCGCAGACCAAGAAGCGCACGCGCAGCTAGCCGGCGAGGTCCGCCGCCGACGCGGAGAAGGAGTGCGATGCGACACGGTCAGTACCGGTTCATCGTGGGCTTCCTGGTCCTGCCCCTGGCGTTGTACGCGATCTTCGTGATCTCGCCGTTCGTCCAGGCGTTCTACTACTCGCTGACGAACTGGACCGGCGTCTCGCCACAGTTCGACTTCATCGGGCTGCAGAACTTCCAGACGCTGACGCAGGACTCGCTGTTCCTGCGCGCGGTGCGGAACAACCTGGTGCTGCTGGTGGGCATGCCGCTGACGGTGATCCTGCTGGCCCTGTTCTACGCCTTCCTGCTGAACGTGGGCGGGGCGGGATCCGGCGTCGGCGTCAGGGGCGTGCGCGGGTCCGGGTTCTACAAGCTGGCCTTCTTCATACCGCAGGTGCTGTCGGTCCCGGTGATCGCGGTGATCTGGGCCGTCATGCTCGACCCGACGCCGACGGGCCTGGTCAACAGCGCGGCACGGCGTGTCGGGTTCGGGGGCTCTGGCTGGCTGGCCGACCCCAACCTGGCCCTGTACTGCGTGCTCTGGGTCCTGGTCTGGGGAAGCGTCGGGTTCTACCTGGTGCTGTTCAACGCCGCCATGTCCTCGATCCCCAGGGACATCTACGAGGCGGCGGTGATCGACGGGGCCGGGCGGGTGGCCACCTTCTTCCGGGTCACGGTCCCGCTGCTGTGGGACACGATCCAGACCTCCTGGGTGTATCTGGCGATCCTCGCCCTCGACGTCTACGCCCTGGTCGCGGTGATGACCCCCGGGCCGGGCGGACCGGCCAACGCCACCCAGGTGATCTCGCTTCAGATCGCCCAGAACGGGTTCCAGTTCGGCCGCGCCGGCTACGCGTCGGCGATGGGTGTCGTCCTGTTCTTCTTCACCCTCATCATCGCGGCCATCATGCTGCGCGCCACCCGGCGCCAGCGGATCGAGTACTGAGAGGCCCGCCATGGCCGTCACCACACGCACCGATGACGCGGGCACCCCGACCGCCACACCCCCCCGGCAGGCCGGCGACGGCCGCCGGGCCGGCCGCGCGGGCGACGCCGGGGTCAACGTCCTCTCCCACGTCGTCCTGATCGGCTGGTCGGTGATGGTGCTGGTGCCCTTCGCCTGGGCGCTGCTCGCCTCGGTGAAGACATCCGGTGAGATCTTCGGCTCGCCGTGGTCGCTGCCCGAGTCCTTCCAGTGGTCGAACTTCGCCAGCGCCTGGGACAAGGGCGTCGGCCAGTACCTGCTGAACAGCGTCATCGTCGTCACCGGGGGGGTGGTGCTGACCATGCTGCTCGGCTCGATGGCGGCCTATGTGCTGGCCCGGTACCGGTTCCCCGGCAACCGGTTCGTCTTCTACCTGTTCGCCGCCGGGATGATGTTCCCGGTGTTCCTGGCCATCGTGCCGTTGTTCTTCGTCGTCCAGAACCTGGGCATGCTCTCCACCTACCAGGGCCTGATCCTGGTCTACGTGGCCTACTCGCTGCCCTTCACCGTGTTCTTCATGCACGCCTTCTTCAAGACGCTGCCGACCTCCGTCGCCGAGGCCGCGTTCATGGACGGCTGCTCGCACGCCGGCGTCTTCTTCCGGGTGATGCTGCCGATGGCCAAGCCCGGCCTGCTGAGCATCGGCATCTTCAACGTGATCGGCCAGTTCAACCAGTTCGTCCTCCCGCAGTTCCTGTCCCCCGAGAAGCCGGTGCTCGCCCAGGGCATCGCCACCCTGCTGGCCAGCCAGCGCTACGAGGGCGACTGGGGCGCCCTGTTCGCCGCCCTGACCATCGCGATGGTTCCCGTCGTGGTCGTCTACCTGCTGTTCTACCGGCAGGTCCAGGCCGGCCTGACCAGCGGCACCCTCAAGTAGCCATGGATCCGGAGCCGTTCATCCATGCCGAGCTCAGCTCGCAACCGGACTGCTGGAGGCGTGCCGTCGAGGTGGCCGCGGAGTCCAAGGGCCTGCTTCCCCGGGAAGGTGAGCGGGTCGCGGTGGTGGGCTGCGGGACGTCCTGGTTCATGGCCCAGGCCTACGCGTCGCTCCGGGAGTCCGCGGGCCAGGGCGAGACCGACGCCTTCGCCGCCTCCGAGTTCCCTCGTGGCCGCCGCTACGACCGGCTCCTCGCCATCACCCGATCGGGGACCACGACCGAGGTCCTCACCCTGCTCGATGCGATGCGGGGACGGCAGCCGACGCTGGTGGTCACCGGCGACCCCGGGTCCGCCGTCGTCGGCGCCGCCGACCAGACGATCGTGCTCGACTTCGCCGACGAGCGGTCGGTGGTGCAGACCCGGTTCGCCACCACCACCCTCGCCCTGCTCCGGGCGGCCCTGGGTCACGACCTCGGGCCCGTCATCACCCAGGCCGGCGAAGCGGTGGTGGCCGAGCTGCCTCCCGGCCTGCTCGAGCGGACCCAGTTCACCTTCCTGGGCACCGGCTGGACCGTTGGGCTCGCGAACGAGGCGGCGCTCAAGCTGCGAGAGGCCTGCTCGGCCTGGGCCGAGGCCTATCCGGCCATGGAGTACCGGCACGGCCCGATCAGCATCACCGACGCCCGGAGCGCGGTGTGGTTCCTCGCCCCTCCCCCGGCGACCCTCCCGGAGGAGGTCGCGGCGACGCGGGCGCTCGTGCTGACCCCGACGGGCGACCCGATGACCGAGCTCGTGAAGGTGCAGCGGCTGGCCGTCGCCCTGGCCACGGCCAAGGGGCTCGACCCGGACCGGCCCCGCAACCTCAGCCGATCGGTGATCCTCCCCTCCCGACCAGGCTAGGCGGTCGCCCTGTCCCCGACCGGCTACGTCGCGGCCCTCGACGTCGGTGGAACGACGATCAAGGGGGCGGTGGTCGACCGCGACAGCACGGTCAGGTCCCGGCTTCGCCGGCCCACGCCGGCCCGCGACCGCGGGCCCGAGGAGATCCTGACCGCGATCCTGGCCACGGTCGAGGAGCTCACGGCAGCGGCGCCACGGGACGGCGGCGTCCGCGCGGTCGGGCTGGCGGTCACCGGCATCGTCGACGAGCGGCGTGGGATGGCGGTCCATTCGGAGAACGTCGGCTGGCGGAACGTGCCCGTCCGATCCCGGATCGAGCGGGCGACCGGGCTGCCGGTCGGCTTCGGCCACGACGTCCGGGCCGGCACGCTCGCGGAGTGGCGCCTGGGCGCCGGCCGAGGCCTCGAGGACCTGGTCTTCGTCCCGATCGGCACGGGCGTCTCCGCCGGGATCATCGTGCAGGGAAGGCCGCTCACAGGCGGCGGCCATGCCGGTGAGATCGGGCACGTCGACGTGGGTCACGGGGAGCCGTGCACCTGCGGGGGGCGCGGATGCGTCGAGGCGGTCGCCTCGGCCGCCGCGATCGCCCGCCGCTACGCGGCCGTCTCCGGGCGACCGGTCTCCGGTGCCCGGGACGTCGCGGAGCGGCTGGTCGCCGGCGACGCGGCCGCACGGCGGGTCTGGACCGATGCCACCGAGGCGCTGGCGCTGGCGCTGGCCTGGACCTCCGTGGTCCTCGCGCCACAGGCGATCCTCCTGGGCGGCGGGCTGGCCCGATCGGGCAGCGTGCTGTTCGAGCCGATCCGCCAGGCCCTGGATGGCCACCTCGGCATGGTCCGGCGGCCGCGTCTGGTGCCCGCCGCGCTCCAGGACGAGGCCGGCTTGCTCGGTGCCGCCCTGCTGGCCTGGGAGACGCTCGAGCAGGCGGGCACGGCATGATCCTCACCGTCACGCCCAACGTCGCGCTCGACATCACCTACCGGGTCGACCGGCTCACCCCGGGTTCGAGCCATCGCGTGCGGAGGGTCGAGGAACGGGCAGGTGGCAAGGGCGTCAACGTCGCGAGAGCCCTCCACGCGCTGGGCCACGACACCATCGTCTTCGGGTTCGTCGGCGGCGCGGCCGCCGGCGCCGTCATGGCCGATCTCGCCCGCGGAGGGCTTGCCCACGAGCTCGTCGCGGTCCAGGGACCGACGAGACGATCCATCGCGGTGGTGGACGCCAGCAACGGCGAGGCGACGCTGTTCAACGAGGCGGGCCCTCCCGTTCCCGCAACCAGCTGGAACGACCTCGAAGCGAGGCTGGCCGCGAGGCTTCCGGAGGCGGCGGCGCTGGTCGTCTCCGGAAGCCTGCCGCCCGGCGCCCGCGACGACGCCTGCGCCCGGCTGGTGCGCCTGGCCGCGGCACACCGGGTCACGGTCCTGGTCGACACCGTCGGTGAGGCCCTCCTCCAGGCTGCCGCCGCCGGGGCCGACATCGTGAAGCCGAACTCGAGCGAGCTCCTCCAGACGACCGACTGCTCCGACGTCGCATCGGCCGCCACCGCGCTCAGACGCCGCGGCGCGAAGGCCGTCGTGGTGTCGCTCGGCGCGGCCGGGATGACCGCGTTCACCCCGGAGGGATCCTGGCGGGCGGCGCCGCCGACCCGCATCGTCGGCAACCCCACCGGCTCCGGCGACGCCGCCGCGGCGGCACTCGTCGCCGGAGCCGTCGCCGGCGCGCCGTGGCCCGATCGGCTGCGCGACGCCGTCGCGCTGTCGGCGGCGGCCGTGCTCCAGGCGACGGCCGGGAGCGTCGACCTGCGCGACTACCTCAGGCTCGTCCCCCAGATCCTCGTGGAGGAGCGGCATGACCCTGGCCTCGACCGCTGACATCCTCACCCCGGCGGCGCGCGACCGTCGCGGTGTCGGCGCCTTCAACGTGGTCCAGCTCGAGCTCGGGCAGGCCATCGTGGCCGGTGCCGAACGGGCCGACGCTCCGGTGATCCTGCAGGTCAGCCAGAACACGGTTCGCTACCACGGCGGGCTCGAGCCGGTCGCCCTGGCGACCCTGTCGATCGCCCGGCAGGCGGCCGTGCCCGTGGCGGTCCAGCTCGACCATGCCGGGTCGCCGGAGCTGGTGGAGGAGGCGGTGCGGCTCGGCTTCACCTCGGTGATGTTCGACGGGTCGAGCCTTCCCTATGCGGAGAATGTCGCCGCCACGGCCGAGGTCGCCGCCCGATGCCACGCCCGCGGCGTCTGGGTCGAAGCGGAGCTGGGAGAGGTCGGCGGCAAGGACGGCGTGCATGCGCCGGGGGCACGCACCGATCCGGAGGAGGCGGCGAGCTTCGTCGGGGCGACCAGGGTCGATGCCCTCGCCGTTGCCGTCGGCACCTCGCACGCCATGCTCACCCAGGACGCCGCGCTGGACTTCGAGCTCATCCGGCAGCTCGGCACCCACGTCGACGTGCCGCTCGTCCTGCACGGCTCCTCCGGCGTGTCCGACGCGGACCTGACGCGAGCGGTCGCCGCGGGGATCACCAAGGTGAACATCGCGACACGCCTCAGCAAGGCGTTCACCGCCGCCGTGCGCGCCTGCCTCGACGACAACCCGTCGGTCGTGGACACCCGCGCCTACCTCGGCGAGGCCCGGGAGGCCGTGGCGACCGAGGTCCACAGCGTGCTCGAGGTCCTCGGCCACGGCCCGATGGGCTCGGCGAGCCGGACCTCACCCGGGTGAGAGGTCCGCTGCGTCTCCTCCCAGGCCGGCGCGGGTCCGCGCCGCGTGGCCCCGGCCTCGGGCCGGCTCCAGGGGCGCCACCCGCATGAGGCCGAGCGGCCGGTCGACGTCGTCGTAGATGGCCTCCATGCCGCCGCGCATGAGGTAGGTCTCGTGCCAGAAGCCGGTGCCGCCGGTGTCGCGCACGAAGCGCTGCCACCACTGCTTGTGCGGCAACGAGCGCGCCCAGCGCTCCATCGCGTCGAAGTCGCGCCAGTACTGGCGCATCCCGAGATGCGGCGGGAACATCGAGAAGATGAGGTCCTCGTGCAGCAGCAGGCCGTCCGGCCGCTCGAGGACGGACCGCCTGATCCGTGGGCCGATCCAGGCCAGGGTGCGCAGGCCGCGGGGCCGGTTGACCCGCATGCCGAGGTAGATGACGACGAGGTCGGGGAAGCCGGACAGGTCGACCGTCTGGCGGTTCGCGGCTGGCATGGCCGCTCACCCCTCCCGGCCGCGCCGGGCGCGCTCGGCCTCGACGAGCACGCGCCGGAGCAGCTTGCCCGACGGTGCCCTGGGGATCTGGTCGGTCAGCTGGACGGCGCGGACCCGCTTGTGGGGCGCCACCCGCTCGGCCACCCAGGACAGCAGCTCGTCGGCGGTCGCCTCGCCACCCAGCACCACGTGGGCGACCGGGATCTCGCCGGCCTCGGGGTCGGGGCGCGGGACCACGGCCGCATCGGCGACGGCGGGGTGGGCGAGCAGCAGGTGCTCCAGCTCGGCCGGGGCCACCTGATGGCCCTTGTACTTGATCAGCTCCTTGAGCCGGTCGACCACGTACAGGTAGCCGTCCTCGTCGAAGTGGCAGAGGTCACCGCTGCGCAGCCAGCCTTCGGCGTCAAGGGTCCGGGCGGTGGCCTCCGGCCGGTCGCGGTAGCCGCGCATGGTCTGCGGACCGCGCACCCACAGCTCCCCCGCCCGGCCGGCGCCGAGGTCGCCGCCGGTCGCCGGGTCGACGATGCGCGCCTCGGTGTTCGGCAGCAGCCGGCCGACCGACCCGGGCCGCGGCGCCTCCAGCGGGCTGATCGTGATGGTCGCGCTGGCCTCGCTCATGCCGAACCCCTGGACGACGTCGCAGCCGAGCCGCTCGGCGCAGCGCCGCTCGACGTCGGCGCCCAGCGGGGCGCCCCCGCAGCCGACCAGCCGGAGCGACGACAGGTCGTAGCGGTCGACCAGCGGGTGGTTGGCCAGGGCGAGCACGATCGGCGGGACCACGATCGTGAAGGTCACCCGGCGCTCCTGGATGGTCTCGAGGAAGCCCTCCAGGTCGAAGCGGGCCAGGGTGACCACGCTGGCGCCGGCCCGCAGGCCGCAGGGCAGGATCAGGTTCAGCCCCATGACGTGGAAGAACGGCAGGACCGCGAGGACCACGTCGTCCTCGCGCACGCCCATGGCCGCCTGGCTCTGGCGCGCGCTGGTGACCAGGCTGGCGTGGGTCAGCTCCACCCCCTTGGGCAGGCCGGTGGTGCCGCTCGAGTACGGCAGGGCGGCGAGGTCGCGGGCCGGGTCGACGGCCACGTTCACCGACGGGTGCTCGTGGGCGACCAGCTCCCGGAACGGGGTCGCGCCGTCGGCCTCGCCGAAGACGAGCACCTCCTCGACCCCCGCCTTCCCGGCCGCCGCGATCGCCCGCTCGGCGAAGGGCGGGACGGTGATGAGCAGGCGGGCGCCGGCGTCGGCCAGCTGGTCGGCGAGCTCCCCGGTCGTGAGCAGCGGGTTGGCGCCGGTGACGACGCCGCCGGCGGCCATGGCGCCGTACGCGGCCAGCGCGTACTCGGGCAGGTTGGGGCTGGCCAGGGCGAGCACCTCGCCCTTGCCGAAGCCGCGAGCGGCCAGGCCGGCCGCGACCCGCTCCACCCCGGCGGCGAGCTGCCGGTAGCCGAGCGTCCGGCCGGTGGCCCCGTCGACCAGCGCCGGCTTCTCGCCGAGCTCGGCCGCCCGCTCCAGCGCGAACGCCGGGACGGTGGTGCCGCCGACCTCCACCGCGGGAAGGTCGCTGCGCCACGTGTGTGTGCCGGGCATGGTGGCTCCTCTCGTCGATCCAGGCCCTTCACCGCGGACCGTAGCCAGCCACCGTGTGCCGACCATTTCCCCATCGTGTTCGTGACGTGTTTCGCGCTAAGGTCGTTCGGGCGACGGCGGAGGCCACCATGGAGCAGGAGCTTCGCGTCCGTGTGCTCGGTGGGACCGAGCTGACCCTGGATGCGCGCCAACCGGTCGAGCTGGCTTCGGCCAAGGCGACGGCGCTGCTCATCTACCTCGCGGTGACCGGCGCCGCGCACTCGCGATCGGCGCTGGCCGGTCTGCTCTGGAGCGACCTGCCCGAGCAGGCCGCTCGAGCCAACCTCCGCCTGGTCCTCACCAAGCTGCGCCGCGCGCTGCCCGAGCAGCTCGAGGTGACGCGCGAGAAGGTGGCGCTCGCCCCGACCCGGCCGGTGTGGGTGGACGCGCTCGAGGTGGCGCGCCTGGCCGGCGCGGGCGGGGCCGACGACGAGCTGCTGGAGGCGGTCCGCCTCTGCCGGGGGGAGTTCCTCCAGGGCTGGGAGGTCCCCGGCGCCCCCCTGTTCGAGGAGTGGGTGCTCGGGCGGCGCGCCACCAGCCGGACGGCCATGCTCGCCCTGATGGACCGGGCGATCCAGCGGGCGCGGGACCGGGCGGACGCCGCGACCGGGATCGATGTGGCGCGGCGCCTGCTCGAGCTCGAGCCGCTGCACGAGGAGGCCCACCGGGCGCTCATGTGGTTCCTGGCAACGGGCGGCCAGCGCGGGGCGGCGCTCGCCCAGTTCGAGACCTGCCGCTACGTGCTGCGCGAGGAGGTCGGGGTCGAGCCGTCACCGGCCACCCTCGCCCTGCGCGACGAGGTCGCCCTGGTGGGCGAGTTCGCCGGGCTCGACCAGCCGCGAGCCGGCGGGGGGCGCCCGGCGGCCGAGCCGGATGGGGGGATGCCGCGGCCGCTCGGCGCGCTCCTCGGCCGCGGGCAGGAGCTGGCCCGGCTGCACGAGCTGCTCGACGACCCCGCCTGCCGCCTGGTGACCCTGGTCGGCCCGGGCGGCATCGGCAAGACCCGCCTGGCGGTGGAGATCGCGGCGACGCGGCGAGGCCGCCACCACGACGGCGGCGTGTTCGTGTCGTTCGTCGGTACCGTCCCGGCCAGGCCGGAGGAGGCCGCCGACCTGATGATCGCCAAGCTGGCCGGCGCGCTCGGGGTGTCGCTGGCGGTCCCCCGCGACCCACTCGAGCTGCTCGCCGACCACCTCGCCGGCAGCCAGCTGCTGCTCGTGCTCGACAACCTGGAGCAGCTCAGGGACGCGGCGGAGGTGCTCGCCGAGGTGCTGCGACGGGGGCCGGGCGTGCAGGTGCTGGCCACCTCCAGGCGGCGCCTCGGCCTCGGAGCGGAGTGGCTGGTCGAGGTGCCCGGGCTGCCCTACCCGCCGGAGGGCGACCCCGACCCGGACCGCTACGAGGCGGTCCAGCTCTTCCAGGAGCGCGCCCGGCTGGTCCGGCCCGGCTTCCGGGAGGGCGCGGACCGCCAGGAGGTGGCGCGCGTCTGCCGCCTGCTGGCCGGCGTGCCGCTCGCCGTCGAGCTGGCCGCGCGCTGGGTGCGCTCGGCGACGCCCGCGGCCATCGCCGACCGGCTCGCCGGCGGCCTGGATCTGTTGAGCACGACCGCGCCCGACGTGGAGCCCCGCCACCGCAGCATGGCCTCGGTGATCGACTGGTCCTGGGAGCTGCTCGGCGACGGCGAGCGCCACGCCCTGCGCCGCCTCTCGGTGCTGCGGGGCGGCTTCGACCTGGAGGCGGCCGCCGCCGTGGCCGGCGCGAGCCTGCCCCTGCTGGCCGCGCTGGTCGACCACTCGCTGGTCGAGGTCGGTGAGGCCGGCCGCTACGGCATGCACGAGCTGCTGCGCCAGTACGCCGCCGAGCGCCTGGCCGACGACCCCGCCGACGAGCGGGCCACGCGTGCGCGCCACGCCGCGCACTACGCCGCGCTCCTGCCCGGCCCCACCGAGGGGCCGGCCGATGGCGGGCTCGACCTCGACACCGAGGTCGAGAACCTCCGCGCGGCCACCGACTGGCTGGTGGCGCACGCCGACCCGGCCCGGCTCGACGCCCACCTCGGCCGGCTGTGCCCGCTGTACCGCCGCAAGGGCTGGTTCCGCGAGGCCCGGGCGGTCCTGACCGCCGCGCTCGCCCGCGAGCCGCTCCCGGCACTGGAGCGGGCCCGCTGGCACCGCCTGCTCGGTGAGGCCTGCATCCAGCTCGGCGAGATGGGCCCCGCCCGCGAGCACCTCGAGCGCACGCTGTCGCTGCTCGACAGCCCGGTGCCGGCCTCAACGCCCGGCTGGCTGGAGGTGCTGGCGAGCCAGTGGCTGCAGCGACGGCTCCGGCGCCTGGGACCGGGCGCACCCGTCGAGCGACAGGAGGACCGGCGCGCCCGGGCGCAGGAGCGGGCCGCCGTCTGCTGGCAGCTCGACGAGACGTACTACATGCTCGAGGAGCCGCTGCCGATGGTCCCGATCGCCCTCTGGGGGCTCAACCAGGCCGAGCGCTCCGGACGGCTCGACCTCGTGGCGAGAAGCCAGGCGGGCCTCGGGATGACGGTCGGCACCGCCGGGTTGCACCGGCTCGCCGACCGTCACGTCCGGGCCGCGGGCATCGCCGCGGAGCGGACCGGCGACCCGGTCACGGTCCTCTGGACCCAGGTCGTCGGCTCGCTGGTCTGGCTCGCGGTCGGCCACTGGGCGCCACTCGATGCGGGGCTGGGCAGGGCCTTGGCGGCCGGCGCCGACGCCGGGCTGCAGCGCCTGGCGGACCAGGCGGTGCTGCTCGGTGGGATCGCGCGCTACCTGACCGGCCGGTTCGACGAGGCGGCGGCAATGGGCGCCGACGCCAGGGCGGCGGGCCGCGAGCGCCGCGACCCGATGGTGCACCTCTGGGGGCTGCTCGTGCTGACCGAGTCGCGGCTCCGCACCGACCCGGCCGACCCGGCGATCGCCGGCTGGCTCGAGGAGGCCAGGCCGCTCCAGGCGGCGGGCGTGTCCAGGATCGACGTGGTCCGCACCCGCATCCTCGAGGCCCGCTTCCACCTCGCGGCCGGCCGGCCGGCCGACGCCTGGCGGGCGACCCGCGCCGCCGCCGACCTTGCCGGCAGGCAGTCCTCGTTCGCCGTGTACACCCTGGAGGCCCACGCCGGCATCCCCGAGGTCTGCCTCGCCCTGGCCGAGCAGGGCGTCCCCGGCCTCGCCATGGCCGAGCTGCGCGCGACCATGGCAACGGGCCTGCGCCGGCTGCGCCGCTACGCCCGGACCGTGCCGGTGGCCCCCCCCAGGGCGCTCACCTGCCTCGGCTGGTCGCGGTGGCTCGACGGCCGGCACGGCGCCGCCCGTCGGGCCTGGGCACGGGCCATCAGGGAGGCCGAGCGGCTCGCCATGCCGTATGAGCTGGCGCGCGCCCACTACGAGCTCGGCCGTCATCTCGCCGTCGGGGAGCGCGCCACGCTCGGGCTCGACCGCGCCGGCCACCTGGAGCGCGCCCGGTCCACCTTCGAGAAGCTCGGCTGCCAGGCTGACCTGGCCGCGATCGACCGTGAGCGGGAGACGGGGGTGGAGCACAAGGCGCGCTAGAAGATCAGGCTTCGTCCTTCGGGGGCGGCCTGGGCCTTGGTGTAGGCGACGCCGTCGACTTTCAAGCCGTCCGGGTTGAGGAGGGTGATCAGCCCGCCGCTGTTGCCGAGTGCGACCGGCCGGCATCCAGGATCAGCCGCCGCTTCTCGCGGTCGAGGATCGACCAGCCAGTCAGGTCGATGTCCCCTGAGCTGGCGTTGGCTGGGCCGGGTAGTGGAGCATCAGGCCGCCGTCCTGCCAGACCCCGTCGTCACGGCGGAACTGCTGGCTGTTGCCCTGGTTCATGTGGATGTCGTGGATCCCGTTGCCGGGTGCGAACCCGAACACCTTGTCGCGTGTGCCCTGTTCGGGCCCCCACCGCTGGCCGAAGGCGTAGACCCTTGCCGCCGGGTCGGCCGCGGCCCGCGCCACGAAGTGGTCGAGCTTGTCGGCCAGGTCGTTGTCGGGCCCCGGGGCCGTCGCCGGGACGGCACGCAGCTTCGTCCGGTCGAACAGGTTGGCCCGGATGAAGTCCAGGGCCAGCCCGCCCGGCGGGCTCGGCAGCGGGGTGAACCCGTCCGGGCGGGTGGCCAGCTCCTGCACGACGGGATGCTGGAAGGACTCATCGGCCAGGTACAGCAGCTCCGAGGGATGCTGCTTGGACAGGACGTTGACCGCGACCCGGAAGTCCACACCGCCACCATCGACCTGGATCTGGTAGTGGGGCGTGTCGGTTCCGCCCTCGGCCCGCCGGTCGACCACCCGCCCGGCCAGAACCCCGTACCTTGCCAGCGGCATGGGTGTGCCTCCTCTCGCCGAGGGTCAATCCATGGGCGGGGCGGTGGTGGGCATGGGCCGGCCGACCGGTTTCGGGGCGGGTGGTTCGGGAGCTGGCGGTTCCGACTCCCCCTCGATGTCGACGTGCGGGAGCAGCCTGGACAGCCAGCCTGGGAGCCACCAGACCGCGCTTCCGAACAGCGTCAGCATGGCCGGCGCGAGTGACAGCACCATGGCGCTGGCCAGCAGCACCGCGACCGACAACCCCACGCCGAACTGCTTGATGGTCGGGTCGCCGTTGAGGATGAAGCTCCCGAACACCGAGATCATGATGATCGCCGCCGCCGCGATCACCTTGGCGCTGGAGGCGACGCCCGAGCGGACGGCCTGCCGTGGGGACTCGCCGGCGGCGTGATGCTGGGCGATCTGGCTGACCAGGAAGACCTCGTAGTCCATGGACAGCCCGAACAGTGCCGCGAACATCATCAGCGGCACATAGCTGGCGATCGGCACGGTGCCGTACGGGGTCGAGAGGCCGACCAGGTCCAGCCCCCAGCCCCATTGGAAGGCCGCCACCAGGACCCCGAAGGCGGCGCCGACGCACAGCAGGTTGGTGACGGCGGCCTGGACGGGGATCAGCAGCGAGCGGAAGGCGATCAGCAGCAGCACGATGCTCAGCGCCAGCACGACCAGGATCAGCTCGGCCAGCTTGGAGGAGATCTTGCTGGCCAGGTCGACGTTGGCGGCGGTGACCCCGCCGACGTAGGCGGTGATGCCGCCTTCGCTGGTGGCGCCCGGGATCACGGAGGTTCGCATCTCGGTGACCAGGTCGGCGGTCTCGGGGTCGGCCGGCCTGGTCTTGGGGATCACGGTGAAGGTCACCGCGTCCCCGCTCTTGTTGATGGACGGCGGCGAGACCAGCTGGACGTTCGTCGGCGTGGCCAGGGCGTCCTGGAGCTTCACCAGGCGGGGTCGGTCCCGCGGTCGTCGCCGCCGGCCTTGGTCAGCTCGTCGGTGAGCTCCTGCTTCATCTGCTCGGTCTGCTTCTTCTCGGCCTCCGCCTGCTGCTGTTGCTGCTTGAGGGCGTCGGCCTGGGCCTGCAGCTCGCTGGCCTGCCGCTGGAGCGATGCGCCCTCCGCGGTCAGCGCGCTGGCCTGCCGCCGCAGCGCGGCCCCCTGGGCGGCGAGCGCCCGGGCCTGCCGGAGCAGCGGGGCGGCCTGCCTGGCCAGCTGGGCTGCCTGGCGGCTGAGGGCGGCCGCCTGGCGCCGGACCTGGGCCGCCTCCCGGGCCAGCACGACGACCTGCCGCTTCAGCGGTTGCAGCTGCGCCTTCTTGGCCGCCAGGGCCTGCTGGGCGGCGGCCAGGTCGGCCTGGGTCGCGGCGAGGGCACGCCTGGCCCGCTGGCAGGCCAGCGACTGCGGGTCCGCGCCACAGAACCGCGTGACCGAACGGGTGAGCACCCGGATCCGGACCCTGTCCCGGCCCACCCGGGCGGTGAGCGCGGCCTGGGCCCGGAGGTTGGCCCTGATCGCCGCCCGGAGGGCGACCGCCTGCCGCCGGATCTGCTCGCGGCGCTGGATGAGCTGGCGCTTCTGGGCCTGGAGCTGCTCCACCTGCCGCTGCAGCGGTGCCAGCTGGCGCTGCAGGGCGACCCGCTGCGCCTGGAGCTCGGCGGCCTGCCGCTGGAGGACCGCCTGCTGGGCGAGCAGCTGCGCCTGTTCCTGCTGCAGCTGGCCCTTCTCGGCCAGGAGCTGTGACTGCTGCCGCTCCAGCGACGCCTGCTGGGACTTCAGCGAGTTCGACTCGGCCGTCAGCTGCTTCTGCTTGCGTTCCAGGTCGGCCTGGTTCGCCTTGGCCTGGTTGTACTTGTCCTCGTACTCCTGGCTGGGATGGGCCGCCGGGCGCAGCTGGGTCGCCGTCAGCAGGGGCCCGTTGTACCCGGGCCCGTACGCGCTGGCCATCAGGTCGAAGGCCTGCCGCTCGGTGGTGTCCTCGGGGGTCGCGCCGATGTCCTCCTGGCCCAGGTGCAGCGAGAACATGGGCACGATCAGGGGAGCCAGGAGCACCAGCGCGGCCAGTCCGCAGACCAGCGGGTGGGCGGTGACGGTGGCCGCCCACCGGCTCCAGAGCGTCGCCGCCCCGGGCCGGGCCCTGGGGCGGAGAAAGGCCGGCAGCTTGGCGTCGAACAGGTGGCTGCCGGCCAGCGTCAGCATCGCCGGCAGCAGCGTGATGGCCGCCAGCACGGCGGTGAACACGGCGACCGCGCTGGCATAGCCGAGGGACGCCACCAGCGGGATGCCGGCCACCCACAGCGACAGCAGGGCGATGATCACGGTGCCGCCGGCGAACACGATGGCGCCGCCCGATGTCGCCACCGCCCGGGCGATCGACTCGTGCCGCTCGAGGCCGTGGCCCAGCTGATCGCGATGCTTGGTCACCAGGAACAGCGCGTAGTCGATGCCGACGCCCAGGCCGATCATGGTCGCCAGCGTCGGCTCGACCGTCGGGATGTCCAGGAGGTGACCGAGCAGGCCGATGAGGCCGAGCGCGGTGGCCAGGCCGAGCACCGCGGTGATGATGGGCATGCCCATCGCCACCAGGCTGCCGAAGGTGAGGGCCAGGATCAGCATGGCCGCGAGCAGGCCGATGACCTCGCTGCTCTCGGTCGGCGACTTGGACAGGACGCCGCCCAGGTTGCCGCCGACGGTGACCTCGACGCCCGCCTTCCTCGCGGGCGCGGTGTGGCGAGGATCGAGCCGGCGAGCTCCTCGGTGACGTCGCCGTTGGGGATGTCGAGCAGGACGGGCGTGAAGGCGGTCTTCGCGTCCTTGCTCACCAGTCCCGAGGCGGCGTTGGCGAACGGGTCCGGCGCCGAGGCGACGTGTGGCGCCTTGGACAGCGCCTTGTAGGAGGACTCGACCGCCTGCTTGTTGGCCGAGTCGGTGATCTTGCCCTGGTGACGTGGAAGACGACCGGGCTGCTGCCGTTCTGTTGCGGCGGGAAGCGATCGGCCAGCAGGTCGGTCGCCTGCTGACTCTCGGTCCCGGGCAGGCTCAGGTCGTTGCTGGTCTCGGCGCCGACGCGCCCGACCACCAGCTGGACGACGACGACCAGGCCGAGCCAGACCGCGACGACCAGGAGCGGGCGCTGGGCGCATAGACGACCTAGCCGGTACAGGACACCGGCCATGCGGACAACCCTTCCCCCGACCCGGACCAGAGGACACTCGAGGTCCAGGGCACCAGAGCAAGCGAAACACTGTTTCGCCATCGCCGTCAATGTGCCTGGTTGATGCGTTCGCGACGATCCTGCTGAGTGTTCCAGGCAATACGGTCGATTACGACGATGAGGTGATTCTCAGTGGTCACCCGCCGTCGCTAGGGTGGCCGCTTGTGCCGTCGCCAAGGAGGTCCGTGATCCGACGCCTCATCGTTCTCCTGCTGGTCATCGCCTCAGTGCTGGCCGCCTGGCCGGTCGCCGCGGCGCCGTCCAGCTCCTCCCCCGGCCGGGTGCGGCAGCTGGAGCGGGTCGCGCTCGACCTTGCCGTCCGGCTGCGAGCGGTCCCCCTCCGCGACGGCGACTTCGCCGACCCGGGTCGGTACTGCCCACCTGACCGGCTGGCCGTCTCCTGGACTCCCCCGCCGGGACGGTTCCGCTTCGGCGCCCACATCCCGCCGCTCGGGCCGGCCCCCGGCCCAGCCACCACGAGCGTCAAC
>CALGFH010000191.1 GCA_937881255.1 uncultured Actinomycetes bacterium | reverse complement strand
CGGTTGTGGAAGACGCTGAGCCGCCGGTCGGCCGCCGCCGCCAGCTCGATCAGCTCGTCGGCCTCGGCCGTGGTCAGGGTGAACGGCTTGTCCACGACCACGTGCCGCCCGGCCCGCAGCGCCGCCGCGGCCAGCCGGTGGTGGACGGCGTTGGGTGTCGCCACCACCACCAGCTCGACCGCCGGGTCCTCCAGCAGCTCCTCGGCCGACCCGACCACCCGGACCCCGGGCAGCTCGCGCCCCACCTGCCCGGCCCGGCTGGTCACCACCGCCCGCAGCCGCAGCCCGGGCTCGGCCTGGATCAGGGGCGCGTGGAACACGCTCCCGCCCAGCCCGTACCCGATCAGCCCGACCCCGATGGCCTCGTCCCGCATCGGGGCATTCTGGCATCAGTGGCTGCTGGCTGCCGGCTGCTGGCCCGACTCCTGCTGGTAGGCCCGGGAGTAGGAGTCGGCGGCGACCATGGCGTCGACGACCATGGCCGGGGTGACCGTGAAGGGCATGTTGTGGATGGTCTCGCCGGGGGCGGTGGCCGCCTTGGCCACCGTCTCCAGCTCCTCCTTGCTGACCGTGCCCAGGTCGAGGTCGGCGAAGGTGGTGGGCAGGCCGACGCTCATGCAGAACGAGACGAACTCGTTGTACTCGCGGGTCGGCCGGTCCTCCAGGGCGAACTGGGTCAGGGTGCCGAAGTTGACCTTCTCCCCGTGCATGAAGTGGTGCGACTGGGGCAGGGCGGTCAGGCCGTTGTGGACGGCGTGGGCCGCGGCCAGGCCGCCGCTCTCGAACCCCAGCCCCGACAGCAGGGTGTTGGCCTCGACCACCTTCTCGAGGGCCGGGGTGACCACGTGCTGCTGGGCGGCCTGCCTGGCCGAGAAGCCGTAGTCGATCAGGGTGTCCCAGCACAGCCTGGCCAGGGCCAGCCCGGCCATGGTCGGCTGCCCGCCGGCCATGGTCGACTTGCGCGCCTCGGCGGTCGCCCTGGCCTCGACCCAGGTGGCCAGGGCGTCGCCCATCCCCGAGACCAGGAACCGGAACGGGGCGTTGGCCGCGACCTCGGTGTCGACCACCACCAGGTCCGGGTTGTGGGGGAAGAACACCTACTCCTCGAACACGCCGTCGTCGGTGTAGACGACCGACAGGGCGCTGGTCGGGGCGTCGGTGGAGGCCACCGTTGGCGCCGTGACCCAGGCGATGCCGGCCTGGTGGCCGACCGCCTTGGCGGTGTCCAGCGTGGTGCCGCCGCCGACCCCGATGACCACGTCCGCCTTGCCCTTCTTGGCCACCTCGGTGATGCGGTCGATCTCCCGGTGCGAGCAGATGCCCCCGAAGGCCTCGCGCGACAACTCCAGCCCGGCCTCCTTGAAGGACGCCGACAGCTTGTCGCCGGCCAGCTTCCAGACGTTGTCGTCGGCGATCAGCAACGGCTGCCTGCCGATCTCGGCCACGTGCCTGCCGATGGAGGCGAGCACCCCGCGGCCTTGGATGTAGCGGCGGCCCTCCCATCCTCGCTTACCCGGATGAACCGGACAAGACTGCAATAGCCGCAGACCCGGCCTGGGCACGCGCCGGGGCGGCCGGGAGATACTCTGCCCCTGGCTCGACGGCGCAGGGGGTTGACCATGGGAGGGACCGGTCCGCGCACGGGGTACGTGCTGGTGCTGCGGCTGGAGCTGTCGGACACCCCCGGGACCCTGGGGCGGGTGACGACCGCCATCGGCGACGACGGCGGGGACATCGGCAACATCGACCTGGTGGGCCAGTTCGGCCGCAAGGTGGTGCGCGAGGTCACCGTCACCTGCCGCAACGAGGCCCACGCCCACGAGCTGACCGCCAAGGTCGAGGCGGTCGAGGGCGTGCGCGTGCTCGAGGTCGGCGACCGCACCTTCCTGGCCCACCAGGGCGGCAAGCTGGCGATCGTCTCCAAGCTGCCCCTGAAGTCGCCCGACGACCTGTCGGTGGCCTACACGCCCGGGGTCGGCCGGGTGTCGCAGGCGATCGCCGCCGACCCCGAGCGGGTCTGGGACCTGACCGTCAAGGGGAACTCGGTGGCCGTGCTCACCGACGGCACGGCCGTGCTCGGCCTCGGCGCCATCGGCCCGGCGGCGGCCATGCCGGTGATGGAGGGCAAGGCGGCCCTGTTCAAGGAGTTCGCCGACATCGACGCCTACCCGATCTGCGTCGACGTCGCCGGGCCGGAGGAGCTGATCGCCGTGGCCAAGGCGATCGCCCCCGGGTTCGGCGGCATCAACCTGGAGGACGTGGCCGCCCCGGCCTGCTTCGAGGTCGAGGAGCGGCTCCGCCGGGAGCTGGACATCCCGGTGTTCCACGACGACCAGCACGGCACCGCGGTGGTCGTCCTGGCCGCCATGGAGAACGCCTGCCGGGTGGTGGGCAAGCGGCTGGCCGACCTCCGGGTGGTGATGCTGGGCGCGGGCGCGGCCGGGATCGCCTGCGCCAGGCTGCTGCTCCACGCGGGCGTGCGCGACCTGGTCGCGGTCGACCTCGGCGGCGTCCTCCACCCCGGGCGGGCGGCCGAGCTCGACCCGCAGCGCCGCTGGCTGATGGAGCGCTCCAACCCGCGCGGCCTGGCCGGCGGGCTGGCCGAGGCGCTGGCCGGGGCCGACGCCTTCGTCGGGGTGAGCGGGCCGGGGGCGCTGCCGCCGGCCCTGGCCGCCACCATGGCCCCCGAGGCGATCGTGTTCGCCCTGGCCAACCCCGTGCCCGAGATCCTCCCGGACGAGGTCCCGCCGAACGTGGCCGTGGTCGCCACCGGGCGCAGCGACTTCCCCAACCAGATCAACAACGTGCTGGTCTTCCCGGGCTTCTTCCGGGGCCTGCTCGACGCCCGGGCCCGCAGCGTCACCGACGACATGAAGGCGGCGGCCGCCCGCGGCCTGGCCTCGCTGGTCGACGAGCGGGAGCTGGACGCCGACTTCGTGATCCCGTCGGTGTTCGACCGGCGGGTCGCGCCGGCGGTGTCGCGGGCCGTCCAGGAGACGGTCGAGCGGACCGGCCTGTCCCGGCTGGTCGAGTCCGGCTAGCCTACCGCCACCACCCGACCCACCGAGGAGCGAGCATGACCGAACCCCTGGACGTCGACATCGTCAAGCTGGCCCGGGGCAACGACGCCTTCCGCCGCGAGATCGCCACCGGCGAGCACAGCCAGGTCGTGGCCATGACCATCCCGGCCGGCGGGGAGATCGGCGAGGAGGTCCACGAGGAGAACGACCAGCTGCTGGTGTTCGTGGACGGGGAGGGCGAGGCCGTCCTGGACGGCAAGACCTCCAAGGTGACCCCCAACGACCTGGTGATGGTCCCGGCCGGGACCCGCCACAACTTCATCAACACCGGCGACGGCCCGCTGCGCCTGGTCACGGTGTACGCGCCGCCCGAGCACGCCCCCGGGACCGTCCACCAGACCAAGGCCGAGGCCGACGCCGCCGAGGCCGACGAGCACTGACCGCCCAGGAGGACCTGCCATGCGTGTGCTGCTGATCGGACCGCCCGGGGCGGGCAAGGGGACCCAGGCGTCCCGTATCGCCGACCACTTCGACCTGGCCAGGATCGCCACCGGCGACCTGCTGCGCGAGCAGGTGGCCAACGGCACCGAGCTGGGCAAGGTGGCCAAGGAGTACATGGACCGGGGCGACCTGGTGCCCGACGACCTGGTGATCGAGATGACCAGGGACCGGATGGTCGAGGCCAACGAGGAGGGCGGGTACGTCCTGGACGGCTACCCGCGCACCCTGGCCCAGGCCGAGGCCGCCTACCGCTGGGCGCTGGCCCGCGGCATCCCCTTCGACCTGACCCTGTACTTCGAGATCGAGGAGCAGGAGCTGCTGGCCCGGCTGGCCGGCCGGGCCAGGGAGGAGCACCGCTCCGACGACACCGAGGAGACGGTCCGTCACCGCCTGGAGGTGTTCGCCAACCAGACCCGCCCGCTGGTCGACTACTACCAGCGCCGCGGGATCCTGGTCCCGATCAACGCCGTCGGCCCGATCGACGCCATCAGCGAGGAGATCTTCGCCACCCTGCACTGGCACAAGGCCAGGACCATGTCGGCCGGCGTCAACCGCCCCGAGTGGGTGCTGGGTCCCACCGCAACATGAGGGACACGGCGAAGATCGCCGCCGCCACCAGCACGATGGTGGCTCCGGCGGCGACCCGCCACTGGAGCGAGATGGCCAGGCCGACGACGCCGCTGGTGGCGCCGATGGCCGCGGCAAGGGCCATGGTGGTCCGGAGGCGCTCGGTCCAGAGGCGGGCCGTGGCCGCCGGGGCGACGATCAGGGCCACGGCCAGGATGGTCCCGACGGCCGGGATCGAGGTGACCACGGTGGCCTCGATCAGCAGCAGCAGGACGACGTCGAGGGCCAGCACCGGGTAGCCGAGGGCGGCCAGCCCGCCGCGGTCGAAGGCGCCGAGGACCAGCTCCTTGTGGAGGGCGGCGAGCACGGCCAGCACGGCCGCGCCGACCACGGCGGTGGTGACCAGGTCGCCGGTCTGCACGGTGATGATCGACCCGACCAGGTAGGCGGTCAGGTCCCTGGAGAAGCCGGCCTGGGCCGACAGCAGCAGCACCCCGAGGGCGAACGCCCCCGACAGGGTCACGCCGACGGCGCTGGTGTCGTCGACCCGGTCGCGGGCCCCGAGCAGGGCGACCACGACCACCACCACGGCCCCGAAGGCGGCCGCCCCGGCGAACAGGCTGATCCCACCCAGCGCGGCCAGGACGACCCCGGGGAAGGTGGCGTGGCCCAGGGCCATGGTGAAGAAGGGCAGGCGCCGCAGCAGCACGTGCACCCCGACGGCCCCGCACAGCCCGCCGACCATGACCGCCTCCAGCAGGGCCCGGCGGGCGAACCCGTCCCCGAAGGTGTCCAGCAGGAACCGACTCACTGGGGCACCCCTTCGGGGTTCCCCAGACCCCTCCGGCGGGCCAGGC
>CALGFH010000190.1 GCA_937881255.1 uncultured Actinomycetes bacterium | reverse complement strand
CCGCCGGAGGGGCTGCCGGCGGCGGCCACGGCCAGGGAGAGGACCAGGTGGGGGATCGCGCGCTGCTTGCCGGCCCGGAGGTCGAGGGCGGCGCGCGCTGCCCAGGGGAGGGCGGCGTAGGAGACCAGGAGGCCCCAGTGACCCATGAGCAGGCGCTCGTAGATGAACGGGTTCCAGGCGTAGAGCACGGCCGCGGCGGCCCGGGCCGCCAGCGACCTGGAGGGGACCAGGCGGGCGGCCCCGGCGGCGGCGCCGGCGAACACCCCGGCGAGGACGAGCTTCTGGACCAGGTCGGCCGGGACCAGCCGGCTGGCCAGGGCGACCAGGAGGTCGGCCGGGACCGCCCGGGCCACGGCGGTGTCGAGGCCGAGCAGGCTACGGGTCAGCTCCAGCCGGGGCACGAACACCATGTCGTAGGTGAGCACGTACCCCCGCCCCAGCAGCGGGCCGAGGGCGAGCAGGGCGAGCACCCCGCCGGCCACCAGCCCGACCCACCGCCCGATCCAGCCGGCGGCGCCGGGACCACCCGCCGGCGAGGCCACGGGATCCCGCGCCTCGCCGCTTCCAGGCCTGCTGGAGATCAGACGGCGCCGGCCGGGCGGCTCTCGCCACGGGCGATGCGGCGGCCTTGGGGGGAACGGAGGAGGACGAGGCCGGCGGCGACCGCGATCAGCCCGAGGAGGAGGGCGGCGAAGGGGAGGATGGTGCCGAGGAGGCGGAGGCGGTTGGCGCCGCTGGCGGCGTCGTCGGCGTTCGCGTCGACGGTGGCCTCGTCATAGGTGAGGACGGCGTCGAGCAGGGTGAGGACCTGCTCGCCACCCTGCGTCTCCAGGACCTGGGTGGCGTCCTGCTGGGCCTTGACGATGATGCCGGTGGCCGGCTCGACCCAGAGGGTCTTGGTGTTGGAGTAGATGATGTTGGTCTGGACGCTGGGCGTGTCCGGGTCGCCGGCCAGGGTCCCGGGGATGTCCTGGTCGCCGACGTCGAGCCGGTCGATGCGCTGCTCGAACCGGTAGACGGTGAGGCCGTTGAGCTGCTCCTCCCGGGTGAAGGCGGCCGGCAGGGCCCGCTGGGCCGGGCCGTCCCAGAACTGGTAGGTGGTCTGCTGGGTGTCGAACGGGAACTTGAGGGTCAGGCCCTGGTGGCGCGGGTTCTCGCCACAGCACTGGACCGACTGGGCGGTCACCCGGTCGAGCGCGATCCGTTCCTGGGTCGCGGTGATCACGCCCTGGTCGGCGGTGTCGACGGTGCTGTTGAAGGAGTCCCAGACGGCGACCTCGTCGGTGCCGGCGTTGACGTCGCCCCTGACGATGCGGACGTTCTTGAGCTGGGCGCCGGTGACCTCGGCCAGCTTGTCGGGGCTGCGGTTGAAGTAGGTGCCGGTCCCGGTGGCCACCGGCGACGAGTACTGGTCGAGCGGGGCCTTCTTCAGCCTGGGGTAGGCGTAGACGCGTTCGAACAGCCCGAAGAACAGCAGGAACAGCCCAACGAAGACGAGGACGAAGCCGACCCGGCGCGCCATCGCAGCCTCCCTACCAGCCGGTAACAACCGGGCTCGAACACTACACAAACATTGCCCGGAAAGACATAGACTGCGTGGTTGTGACCCAGTTCGAGACGGCCGTCCCGCGCAGCGGGTCCCTCCGCCGGGATGCGCTCGTGCTGGCGGCCGGCATGGGCGTGGCCAACGCCGGCAACTACGCGTTCAACGTGGTGATGGCGTTCCTGCTCGGGCCGGAGGCCTACGGCGCCCTGGCCGCCCTGCTCGCCCTGGTGCTGGTGGGGAGCGTCCCCGGCCTGGCCCTCCAGGCCGTGGTGGCCAGGCGCACGACCCTGGCCCGATCGGGCCGGGCGGTCGGGGCCTGGCCGGGAGCTGGCTGGCTGGTCGGGCGGGCCGGGCTCGGGCTGGTCCTGCTCACCGTCCTGATCGGGCCCGTGCTGGTGCTGTTCCTGCACCTGGACTCGGCCGTGCCCGTGCTGTGGCTGGCCCTCGCCCTGGCGCCGACCCCGCTGCTGTTCGCCGTGCAGGGGCTGCTCCAGGGGCGGGAGCGGTTCGGGGCCCTGGCCGCCGTCATGGTCGCCGGGGCCGCGGTCAAGCTGGCCGCCGGCCTTGCCCTGGTCGCACTCGGCTTCGGTGTCAGCGGCGCCATGGCCGGGGTCGCCGCCGGCGGCCTCCTCGCCGCCCTGGCCGGCCTCCGCCTCGCCGCCCCGGGAAGGCCAGCAGCAGCAAGGCCAGGAGCTGTGGACACCCCGGCGCCCTCGCCGCTCCGGCTCCCTCCGCCGGGGGCTGTGGACGACCCAGCGCACCCCGGCTCCGGGTCGGCTACGCTCCCCCACCGGGGGACCCGGCAGCGCCGGGTCAGGATGACGCACGGGGTCAGGATGACGCACGCCCGGGCCGGGGGTCCCGAGGCGTCCTGGGGGGGACCCGCCGGGTGGTGGCGGGAGGTGGGAACGGCCACGACCGGGCTGCTCGGGTTGTTTCTGCTGGCCAATGTGGACGTGCTGCTGGCGCGGCACTATCTGGACCGGGCGGCGGCGGGGCGGTACGCGCTCGGGGCGGTGGTGGCCAAGATCGCGTTCTGGGCGCCGCAGTTCGTGGTCACGGTGGTCTTCCCCCGGCTGGTGGGGGCGGCCGACCCGCGGCGGCTGGTGGGCGGGTCGGCCCTCCTGATCGCCGGGTTCGGGGGGCTGCTGGCCGGGGTTCTCGCCCTGGCCGACCGGGTCGGGCTGGTGGTGCCGGTGCTCGGCGGCGGGTACGCCGGGCTGGGGCCGCTGCTGCCGCTGTTCGCCGCCCTCGGGACCGCCCTGGCCCTGGTGCAGCTGCTGCTGTTCGAGGGGATCGCCACCCGCGACCGGCGCATGGGCCGGGCGGTCGCGGTCGCCCTGGTCGCCGAGGTGGCTCTGGTCGCCGGCCCCCTGCACGCGAGCGTCGGCCAGATCGCGGGGACCGCCCTCGGCGTGGCCGTCGCGCTCGCCGCCACCGGCTGGTGGCTGCTCCGGCGCCGGGTCGGCCGTCCCCCGGCCCCGGTGACCCCATGACCACGGTCACCGGGGGGCGCCGGTGAGCAGCGACCTGGTCCGGGTGCGGCGGCCCGACGAGGCCGCGGCCGAGCCGGGGGCGGCCCGGCGGCGGGGCCTGTCCTGGGAGGCGGTCGCCTACCTGGCGCTGGGGCTGCTGGTGGGGACGGCGGTGATCGGGGCCGACCAGGGCTGGTTCACGCCCGACACCAAGCCGGAGGTGTACCTGGCCCCGGTCCGGACCCTGCTCAGGACGCTGTCCACCTGGGACCCCGACCCGCACCTGGGGCAGCCGAACTTCCAGACCGGCCTGCTCCCGGTGAGCCTGGCCGTCTCGGCGATCGACGCCCTCGGCCTGCCCGCCTGGCTGGTCCTGCGGGTCTGGAGGACGCTGCTGCTGCTGGTCGCCGGCTGGGGCGCGGTCCGGCTGTTCCACCTGCTCGCCGCCGAGCGCTCCTCGGCGGCCGGCCGGGTGACGGCCGCGGCGGCCTATGTGGCCAACCCGTACGTGGTCGTGGCCGGCGCGACCACGCCCGTGCTGGTGCCCTACGCGCTGCTCCCGTGGCTGCTGCTCGCCCTGGCCAGGGCGGTGCGGGCGCCGTCGTCGTGGCGCTGGCCGGCCGCCTTCGCCCTGGTCTTCTTCCTCATGACCGGCATGAACGCCGGCGTGGTCGCCCTCTTCATGTGCCTGGCCGTGCCCTGCTACCTGCTGTACCTGCGCCTGACCGAGCGCACCCCGTGGCCGCGGCTGCTGGGCCCGACCCTGCGCTGCGCCGGCCTGGCCGTGCTCGTCTCGCTCTACTGGCTGGTCCCGGCGGCCATGGCCGGGGAGACGGGCGAGGCGGTGGCCGCCTTCACCGAGCGGCCCGAGAACGTGGCCAGCACCTCCTCGTTCCCGGAGACGCTGCGGCTGCTCGGCTTCTGGGTCATGTACTTCCAGCAGGACGGCCGCCTGGCCATGCCCGGCGCGGCCGCCTACCTCACCAGCCCGCTGCCGATGCTGGCCAGCTTCCTCCTGCCGGTCCTGGCCGCCGCCGCGGCCCTGCTGGCCCGGGCACGGGCCCGCGCCCTGGCCGTGCTGCTGCTGGCCGTGGCCGTCCCGGTGATGGTCGGGCTGTTCCCTCCGTCCGCCCCCTCGCCGTTCGGGCGGCTGCTGTCGGCCGCCTTCGAGCGGGTCCCGGGGGCGATCGCCTTCCGGACCACCAACAAGGCCGGGGCCCTGGTCGCGCTGGCCTACGCGCTGCTGCTCGGGCTCGGGGCGGCCGAGCTGCTCCGGCGGGGAGCCAGGGGCGAGCGGCCGTGGCGGGGGGCTGCGGCGGCCGCCGTGGCCGTGATCCTGGCCGTCTCGGTGCTGCCGGCCTGGACCGGCGGGCTGTACCCGATCCGCTACCAGGTCCCCGGCTACTGGCGCGAGCTGGCCGCGGACGTCAATGCGGGCCCGGACGACACCCGGGTCCTGCTCGCCCCCGGGGCCAGCAACACCGCCTACCGGTGGGGGATGGAGGGGCCCGACGACGTCAACCTGTCGCTGCTGTCGCGGCCCTCGGTCGTCCGGACCACCGTGCCCAACGGCTCCTTCGAGCAGACCAACTTCCTGGCCGCCATGGACCTGCCGCTCAGCACCGGCGACCCCGACCCCGAGGTGGTCGCGGCCATGGCCCGCTACCTGGGCGTCGCCGAGGTGGTGGTCCGCAACGACCAGCGCTGGGAGACCTTCGGCGGCCCCCGGCCCTCGGTGGTGGCCGAGCGGCTGGCCGGCGAGCCGTCGCTCGACCTGGTGGCCGCCTACGGCCGGCCGGGCGAGCACACCGTCGCCCCCGTCTCCGACCTCTACCCGCCCGACCACGCCCTCCAGGACGCCGGCGTGCCGCCGCTCCAGCGCTACGCCGTGGCCGGGCCCCGGCGGATCGTGCGGGCCGAGCCGGCCGCCGGCGCGATGCTGGTCGACGGGGACAGCTTCGCCATCCCGTCGCTGGTCGGGCTCGGCCTGGCCCCGGGAGAGCCGGCCTTCCGGCTGCTCGGCTCCGTCACCCCGGCCGAGCTGGCCGCCTCGGTGGCCGGCGGGGCCCGGGTGGTGGTCACCGACAGCAACCGGCGGCGGGCCTGGGGGAGCTTCCGCACCGGCCAGAACTACTCGCCCACCCTCCGGGCCGACCAGCCCCTGCCCGCGTCCACCCTGACCCTGTTCGGCGACCCGGACACCCAGACCGTGACCCGCCTCGAGGGGGCCGCCTCGGTGACCGCCACCGGGTCGGGCTCGCTGCTCACCGCGACCCCGTTCGGCAAGCCGGAGCACGCCTTCGACGGCGACCGGCGGACCGCCTGGACCACCGGCGACTTCGGCGGCGCGGTCGGCCAGTCGGTCACCCTCCGCCTGGACGAGCCGGCCGAGGTCGGGGCGATCACCCTGCGCCCGGTCCTGTCCGAGCCGGGCGTCCAGGTCGCCGGGGTGCGGGTCCGGGTCGACGCCGGCACGGTCGAGGTCCCGGTGCCGGCCGAGCCCGAGGTCAGGGTCGACGTCCCCGACGCCACCACCTCGCAGGTCACCGTCGAGGTCACCCAGGTCCGGGGGGTCGGCCTCAACCCGGTGGGGTTCTGGGAGATCGGCGTGCCCGGGGTCGAGGTCCGCCAGGTCGCCCGCCTGCCCCGGACCCTGCGCCGCCTGGCCGGGGCCCTGTCCCCCGCCGACCGGGCCCGGCTCGACGCCGCCCCGATCGACGTCGTCCTGACCAGGGCGGCCGGCGAGGCCGGGAACCGCTTCCACGACGAGGAGCGGGTGCTGGACCGCGAGCTCTGGCTGCCGGCGGGGCGGGACTTCGCCGTCACCGGGCGGGCCGCGGCCGGCCCGGGCCTGCCCGACCCGGTGGTGGACCGGCTCGCCGGGGCGCCGGGCACGGTCGTGGCCAGCTCCTCCTCGCGCTTCTTCGACGAGGTCGGGGCCCGCGCCTCCCAGGCCCTCGACGGCGACCCGGACAGCGCCTGGGTCCCGGACGGGCGCGGCCCCGGCGAGTGGATCGAGCTGCGCCTGCCCGGGGAGCGGCTCGACCACGTCGACGTGCTCCAGTCGGTGCCCAAGGGGCTGGTCGGGGTGGACGCGATCACCGCCGCCGAGGTCTCGGTCAACGGCGGCGAGCCGTTCCTGGTCAACCTCAAGCAGGGCCAGACAAGGGTCGACTTCCCGGCGGCCAAGGTGCGGCGGCTGCGGCTCACCATCGACAAGGTGGCCGGGCTGGGCGGCCAGGTGCGGATCAGCGAGCTGCGGGCCGGCCGGGCCCGCATCCCGGCCGCCCCGCGGTCGCGGCGGCTGCGGGGCTGCGTCGAGCTGGCCACCGTCGACGGCGACCCGCTCCGGGTGCGGCTGGACGGCACCGTCGGCGACCTGGCCGCCGGCGAGTCGCTTCCCATGCGCGGCTGCGGCGGGCCGCTGCGGCTCGGCGCGGGCGACCACCGGGTCCGTTCCGGCCCCGGCTGGCTGGTCGACCTGCTCGGGCTGTCCTCGCCGGCGCCGGGCGCCCGGCCGGCGCCCCCGCCGCCCCCCACGACGGTGGCCGTGACCGAGCGTTCGGCGGCGGGCATGACCGTCCGGGCCGGCGCCGCCTCCGGCCCCTACTACCTGGTCGCCGGCCAGGGGTACGACCGGCGCTGGCGGGCCACCATGGACGGCCGCGACCTGGGGCCGCCGCTGCTGCTGGACGGGTACTCGATCGGCTGGCGGATCACCGACCCCCGACCCCACCGCTTCGAGGTCGCCTTCGGGCCCCAGCGGGCGGCCCGCTGGGCCTTCCTGGTCTCGGCGGCCGGCCTGGTCCTGGTGGCGGGGCTGCTGATCGGGTGGCGGGGAGGGACTCGGGGAAGGCGCGCCGCCCACCCCGACGGGTCGTCCCGGAGGCGGGCATGAGGCCGCGGCTGCGCCTCCGGGCGGTGCTGGGGCGGGTGCTGCTGATCGGGGCCCTTTGGCTGTTCGGCGGCGGGATCGGGCTGGTCGCCGGGGCCGCGTTCGTCGTCTACGACCTGGTCAGCCGGCCGACGCCGAGGGACCTGCTGGTGCTGGCCGTGCTGCTGCTCGGCCTGGTGCCGCTGGTCGTGCTGGCCGGCGGGCTGCCGGCGGTCGAGGAGGTCGGGCCCCGGTTCGCCGAGGGCAACCTGGCCGCCCACTACCTGGCCGGCGCCGGGCTGGCCCTGCTGGTGGTGGGGGTCCTCCGCGACGTCCGGGGCGGGGCCCCCGACGACGAGGCCGGGGAGGGCCGGGGGGTCCCCGCCCTGCCCGCGCCGCCGGAGCAGCGGCGGTGACGGCGCTGGTGTCGGTGGTGGTGCCGACCCGCGACGCCGGGCGCACGATCGAGACCTGCCTGCGCTCGATCCGGGCCCAGACCTGGCCGGCCCTCGAGCTGATCGTGGTCGACAACGGCTCATCGGACGCCACCTGGGCGGTGGCCCGGCGCCACGCCGACCTGGCCCTGCGCGGCGGGCCGGAGCGGAGCGCCCAGCGCAACCTCGGCATCGAGCACGCCACCGGCGAGTGGGTCTGCTACGTCGACGCCGACATGGAGCTGGCCCCGGACGTGGTCGAGCGGGCCGTCCTGGCCGGGCAGGCCGCCGGCGCCGTCGGGGTGGCCATCCCCGAGGAGTCGGTCGGGCCGGGGTTCTGGACCCGCTGCCGCGCCCTGGAGCGGCGCTGCCTGCGCGACGAGCCCGGCCTGCTCTGGCCCCGGCTGGTCCGGACCCGGTACCTGCGGGACACCGGCGGGTTCGCGGTCTGGCTGACCGGCACCGAGGACGCCGAGCTGCACCGGCGCATGGTCGCCGACGGGGCGGCGATCGCCCTGGCCGACGGGCTGATCCTGCACCACGAGGGCCGCCTGACCCTGCCCGGGCTGGCCCGCAAGCGCTTCTACTACGGCCGCGGCCTGCTCGCCTACCGGCGGGCCCACCCCGGGGCGCTGACCGCCCAGGCCAGGGCGGCCGCCCACGCGGCCTGGCGGCACCGCCGCCGGCTGCTGGCCGAGCCGGTGGTGGCGGCCGGGATCGCGGTCATGCGCACCGTCGAGCTGGCCGCGTACGCCGCCGGCGCCATGGCCGGACGCCACGACGGCGACGGTCAGGGGCCCGCCTCCAGCCGCGCCACCAGGTCGGCCAGCAGCGCCCCGGCGTCCTCCGAGGACAGGTCCCGGGCCCGCACCGACACGGTGGCCGGCCCCCCGGCCAGCCCGGCCGCCCCCACCGCCACCGCCGAGCGGCCCCTGGCCACCGGGAAGAACTCGAGCCGGGTCGCCCCCGGCACCTCCCGCCGCCCCAGGTTGGACACCAGCAGCGAGTCCGAGAACCGCCCCACCACCGGTCCCAGCACCCACCCGAACCGCGGCGACCACACCTGATCCAGCGGTTCCCGGTTCCTGGCCAGGGCCGCGTCCAGCGCCACCCCCACCGCCTCCCCGGCCCGCAGATCCACCCGCCGATACCTCGAGGAGTTCCCCGGGACCCCGCCCTGGGTGCCACCGGCCAGCCCCACGTTGATCCCGACCCGGCGCCAGGGTCGCCCAAGCCGCGCGTTGTGGGCCCCGGCGGCGGCCACGGCCGCGGAGGCCACCCGGGCCGTGACCCCAGGCCCGGCCAGGTCGACCTCGGCCACGGCCAGCGCCTCCCGAACCGGCCGGGCCAGCGACGCCGCCACCCGGTCCGCCGGCCGGACCACCCGCCCCACCAGGCCCCGCAACTCCGGCGCCCGCCGCCGGGGCGCCCCCC
>CALGFH010000189.1 GCA_937881255.1 uncultured Actinomycetes bacterium | reverse complement strand
GTGGCCAGCGTGGCCCGCATGCGGGCGGCGGCCGACGAGCTGCGGGCCGGCGCCATCACCGGCTTCGCCACCTCGGCCATCCGCGAGGCCCGCAACGGCCTTGACGTGCTCGGCCAGGTCCGGGAGGCGACCGGGGTCACCATCAAGGTGCTCCCGGGGGTCGAGGAGGCGCGCCTGACCTACCTGGCCGCGCGCCGCTGGACGGCCTTCTCGGCCCGGCGGCTGCTGGTGCTCGACATCGGCGGGGGCAGCCTCGAGGTGGCCGGCGGCGAGGGCGAGCGGCCCGAGCTGGCCGAGAGCCTGCCCCTGGGGGCGACCCGGCTCACCCGGCGCTTCGTCCGCTCCGACCCGGTGCGGCCCGACGAGCTGGTCGGCCTGCGGGTCCACGCCCTGGCCGTGCTCGGCCCCCTGGCCGACCGGATCAGGGAGGCGCCGTGGGAGGTGACCTGCGCCACCTCCAAGACCTTCCGCAACCTGGGGGCGGTGGCCAGGGCGCTGCCCGGCGCCCCGACCCCGGCGCACGAGTTCGGCTTCGCCGGGGTCGACGGCCAGACCGCGCCCATCCTGACCCGGGAGGCGCTCAACGTGGTCGCCGGCTACCTGGCCGGCACCACCGCCCGCGACCGCCGCAGCCTCACCGGCCTTGACAGCCTGCGCGCCGGCAACGTGGTCGCCGGCTCCCAGGTGGCCGCCCTGGTGATGCAGGCGTTCGGGCTCCGCGAGCTGGTCCTGGCCCCGTGGGCGCTGCGCGAGGGCGTCATCCTGGAGACCCTGGGCGAGCTCGGCCCGGCCCCCGAGGGCCCGCCCGGCGCCCCCGACCCCCGCCGCCGCTCGGTGCTGGACTTCGCCAGGCGCCACGCCTGGGACGAGGCCCACTGCCGCCAGGTCACCGCCCTGGCCCTGTCCCTGTTCGACCAGACCACCGCCCTGCACGGGCTGGGCCCGGCCGAGCGCGAGCTGCTGGAGGCGGCCGGGCTGCTCCACGACGTCGGCTACGCCGTCGCCCAGTCCTCGCGGCACAAGCACTCGCTGTACCTCATCCGCAACGCCGCCCTGGACGGCTGGAGCCCCCGCGAGCTGCTGATGATGGCCAACGTGGCCCGCTACCACCGCAAGGCCCTCCCGTCCCAGCGCCACGGCGACTACATGGCGCTGGAGGAGCCGGACCGGGTCGTGGTCCGCCGCCTGGCCGCCCTGCTGCGGGTCGCCGAGGGCCTCGACGCCGACCACTTCCAGGTGGTCGAGCAGGTCGAGCTGGTCGACCAGGGCGACGAGCTCCGGCTCGAGCTGCGGGCCCGCGACGACCCCGACCTGTGGGCCGCCGGCCAGAACGCCGACCTGTTCGAGGCCGAGTTCGGCCGCCCCCTGGTGCCGGTGGCCACCGAGGTCGTGTAGGCCCCGCGCGGGGTATGGTTGGAGTCATGCTGAAGGCGACGTTGCTGAAGGCGGCGGGCTCGGCGTTCCTGCAGCGGCAGGTGACCGCCAACCCGATCGCCCGCCGGGTCGCGGACCGGTTCATCGCCGGCAACACCCTCGACGAGGCCGAGCATGCCATCCGGGCCCTGAACGCCGGCGGGATGTCGGTGGCCCTCGACTACCTGGGCGAGAACACCGAGTCCGAGGCCCAGGCCCGCGAGTCGACCAGCTCCTACCTGGCCGCCATCGACCGCATCCAGGACCGCGGCATGGACGCCAACATCTCGGTCAAGCTGACCGCCCTTGGCCTCGACATCCGCCAGGAGCTGGCCCTGGAGGAGGCCTCCAAGGTGGCCGCCCGGGGCAAGGAGGTCGGCGCCATGGTCGGCGTCGACATGGAGGCGGCCATCTACGCCGGCCGCACCCTGGACATCGTCGAGGCCCTCAAGCGCGACTACGACAACGTCGGCGTCTGCGTCCAGTCCTACCTCTACCGCAGCCGCGACGACCTCGACCGCCTCAACCGCCTCGGCATCCCGGTCCGCCTGGTCAAGGGCGCCTACCAGGAGTCCCCCGAGGTCGCCTACCCGGAGAAGGCCAGCGTCGACCACGCGTACGCCCGCATGCTCGACGCCCTGCTCGCCCACAACCCCTACCCGATGGTCGCCACCCACGACCCGGCCATGGTCCGCCTCACCAAGACCCTGGTCGCCCGCCACCACCGCGACCGCGACACCTTCGAGTTCCAGATGCTCTACGGCGTCCGCCGCGACCTCCAGCAACAGGTCGTCGCCGAGGGCTACCGCCTCCGCGTCTACCTCCCCTACGGCACCCAGTGGTACCCCTACTTCATGCGCCGCCTGGCCGAGCGCCCCGCCAACCTCTACTTCTTCCTCTCCAACCTCGTGAAGCGCTGACCCGGCGCAGAACCCACCGGTGGGATCTATGCTGGCCGGGGTGATCGTCGGCGAGGAAAGGGTGGCGGATGCGGCACGGTCGGGCCGGGGCTGCCGCCGCCCTGGGGGTTGCTGTCGTGCTCGTCGTGGCCGGGTGCGACTCGGGGGATGACGGGCGCTATGCGGCGGAGCCGGTGCGGACCGCCGAGGTGGTGGAGCGGGTCAGCGCGCCGGGGGCGGTGCAGGCGGCGGGGCAGGCGGAGCTGAAGGCGCCGGCGGCGGCGCGGGTCGAGCGGCTGGTGGTCAAGGACGGGGGGGAGGTCAGGGGCGGGCAGCTGGTCGCCGAGCTGTCGAGCGAGCAGGTCGACGACCAGGTGCGGCAGGCCCAGGCGGCGGTGGACGCCGCGTCCTCGCTCGGGGGGGTGGCGCCGACCCTGCCAACGGGGGCCGCGCTCTCGGCCTTCCAGCAGGTGCAGTCGCAGGTCACGGCGACCAGCTCGGCGGTGATCGCGGCCCTGCGGTCGGCGCTGCCGCTGGTGCCGAGGGCGCAGCGGGCGCGGCTCCAGGCCCGGATCGACCGGGCCCAGGTGCGGGTGGCCGAGCTGGAGCGCCAGGCCGACCAGGCGGCCGAGCAGGCGGCGGCCGCGGCCAACGCCCAGGCGGACTCGCTGCGGGCCTCGATCGAGGCGGCCACCGCGGCCCAGCGCGGGCAGGCCGAGCTGGCCCTCGAGCTGGCCACCGACCAGCAGGACCGCCTCACCCTGCGGTCGCCGCTGGGCGGCACCGTGCAGCTGGGGCGCTCCGGGAGCGGGGGCACCGAGCTGCCGCAGATCCAGGGGCTGCCCGAGGGCGCCTCCGAGGCCCTCCAGGGGCTGAGCGGCGGCGGGGCCCAGGCGGCCGCCACCGGGCCGCCCCTGCGGGTCGGCTCCGAGGTCGCCGCCGGGCAGACCGTGGCCACCGTGTTCGACGTCAGCGACCTGCTGGTCTCGGCCGAGGTCGACGAGACCGACATCGCGCTGGTCAAGCCGGGCCAGGCCGCCCAGGTCGAGCTGGACGCGTTCCCCCAGGCCGCCTTCGCGGCCAAGGTGCGCCGGGTCGCGGTCGCCCCGACCTCGGCCCAGTCGGCCGCCGGCGGGGTCACCTACCAGGTCGACCTGGCCCTCGGCGAGGCCGAGCCCGGCTCGGCCGGGGAGGCCGAGCCGACGCCCCGGGTGGGGATGACGGCCACCGCGGCCATCGAGGTCCGCCGGGCCACCGACCAGCTCTCGGTGCCCGGGTCGGCCCTGGTCGGCCGGTCGGGCGGGCAGGCCGTGTTCGTGATCGAGAACGGCAAGGTCCGCCTGCGGCCGGTGCAGGTCGCGGCCGACGGCGAGGACCGGGTGGCGGTCGCCTCCGGCCTCCGCGAGGGGGAGCGGGTGGTGTCCCGCGGGGCCGAGCGGCTGCGGGACGGCCAGGACTGGCCGGGCGACTGACCATGGCCCAGCCGGCAGCGGGTCCAACGCGTCCACCGGTCGTCGAGGCCCTGGCCGTCAGCAAGGTCTACCGCCTGGACGGGGTCGAGGTCCGGGCCCTCGACGGGGTCGACCTGGTGGTCGAGCGGGGCGACTCGGTGGCCATCATGGGGCCGAGCGGGTCGGGCAAGTCGACCCTCCTGGGGCTGCTCGGCGGGCTGGACCGGCCGACCTCGGGGACGATGCGGTTCGACGGGCGCGACGTCACCGGGCTGTCCGAGGACGAGCTGGCCTCGGTGCGCAACCAGGTCGTCGGCTTCGTCTTCCAGAGCTTCCAGCTGCTGGCCCGGACCCCGGCGGTGGCCAACGTCGGCCTGCCCCTGGTCTACCGGGGGCTCGGCCGGGCCGAGCGCCGCCGCCTGGCCACCGAGGCCCTCACCTCGGTCGGGCTCGGGCACCGGCTCCAGCACCGGCCGTCCCAGCTCTCCGGGGGCGAGCAGCAGCGGGTGGCCATCGCCCGGGCCCTGGTCACCGAGCCGGCCATGCTGCTGGCCGACGAGCCCACCGGGAACCTCGACTCCCGCTCGGGCGAGGAGGTGCTGGACCTGCTCGCGCACCTCCACGCCGACCGGGGCGTGGCCGTGGTCGTGGTCACCCACGACCCGGGGGTGGCGGCCCGCTTCCGCCGCCGGGTCACCCTGCGCGACGGCCGCCTGGCGACCGAGACGGAGCCGGCGCGGTGAGGCTCGGCGAGGCGATCCGGGTCGCCTGGGAGGCGCTGCGGGCCAACAAGCTCCGCTCCGGGCTGACCATGCTCGGGGTGGTGATCGGGGTGGCCAGCGTGGTCCTGCTGGTGGCGATCGGCTCGGGGGCCCGCGACGAGGTCACCTCCGGGGTCGAGTCGCTCGGCTCCAACATCCTGTTCGTGGCCCCGGGCAACCTGTCGTTCGGCTCGGCCCCGAGCGTGTCCCGGCTGGGGCTGGAGGACGTCCGCCGCATCGGCGACGCCATCGGCGACCCGCGCCGGGTCGCGGCCACCGTGGCCTCGGGCGAGATCGCCCGGGTCGGGTCCCGCCGGGCCACCGTCAACGTCAACGGGACCAACGAGACCATCCCGCTGGTGTTCGACCGGACCCTGTCCCGGGGGGCGTTCTTCACCGCCGCCGACGTCGAGACCCGCCGCCGGGTGGCCGTGCTCGGGGCCGACCCGGCCGACAGCCTGTTCCCGGACCGCGACCCGGTCGGCAAGTCGATCACCGTCGGCGGGGTCCGCTTCCGGGTCATCGGGGTGATGAGCCGGGTCGGGACCGCCTTCGGGGTGGCCCGCGACGCCGAGCTGTTCGTGCCCGTGACCGCCGCCCAGCGCCTGTTCGGGATCAGCCGGGTCGACGGGATCGCGGTCAAGGCGCCCAGCACCGAGGAGATCGACGAGGAGCAGGCGATCATCCGCGAGGTCGTGACCCGGGCCCATCCCGACCAGGAGTACCAGGTCCTGACCCAGCAGGACATCCTCGGGGTGGTCGGGCGCATCCTCGGCATCCTGACCCTGGTGCTGGCCTCGATCGCCGGCATCTCCCTGGTCGTCGGCGGGGTCGGGGTGATGAACATCATGCTGGTCAGCGTGTCCGAGCGGACCCGGGAGATCGGGCTGCGCAAGGCCGTCGGGGCCCGCACCCGCGACGTGCTGCGCCAGTTCCTGCTGGAGGCGGTGGCCCTGACGGTCAGCGGCGGGGTGGTCGGCATCCTGCTCGGGATCGGCGGGGCCCTGCTGGTCGGGCGGTTCTCGCCGGTGCCGGCGGCCATCACCGGCTGGTCGGTCGCCCTGGCCTTCGGGGTGAGCGTGGCCGTCGGGGTGTTCTTCGGGGTCTGGCCGGCCCGCAAGGCGGCCCGGATGCAGCCGATCATGGCCCTTCGCTACGAGTAGTGTTCTCCGACACGCGAACCTGAAAGGAGCGACCTATGCCCGCTGACCAGGCAGCGCTGCACCGGAGGGCGGTGGAGGAGTTCGACGCCCGGGTCCGGGCCGTCGGCGACGACCAGTGGGAGCTGCCGACCCCGTGCAGCGACTGGAACGTCCGCCAGCTGGTCAACCACCTGGTGTACGAGAACCGCTGGACGGTCCCGCTGATGGAGGGCAGCACCATCGCCGCGGTCGGCGACCGCTACGAGGGCGACCTGCTCGGCGACGACCCCAAGGCGGCCTGGGCGGAGTCGTCCGCCGATGCCGTCCGGTCGGTGCGGGCCGACGGCGCCCTGGAGCGGGTCGTCGACCTGTCCAGCGGCCCCACCCCGGCCGGCGAGTACGTGTCGCAGCTGTTCGCCGACCACCTGATCCACGCCTGGGACCTGGCCAGGGCGGTCGGGGCCGACGAGCGCCTCGACCCCGAGCTGGTCGACGCCTGCGCCAGCTGGTTCGCCGAGATGGAGCCGCGCTACCGGGCCGTGGGGGCCATCGGGGAGCGGCCCGAGACCCCGCCCGACGCCGACGCCCAGACGATCCTGCTGGCGGCGTTCGGCCGGTCGGCCTAGCCGGTCGAGCGGAGGGCGTCCAGCACCCGGGCCCGGATCAGCTGGGGGCCGGCCCCGAGGCGGGTGAGGGCCAGCATGCCCAGGCCCTCGCCCTCGCGGACGATCCCGAGCAGGAGGTGCTCGGTGCCGATGTAGTTGTGCTTGAGGGCCAGGGCCTCGCGCAGGCTCAGCTCCAGCGCCTTCTTGGCCCTCGGGGAGAACGGGATGTGCCCGCCCAGCATCGGCGGCCGCCTGGCCGGGTGGCCGCGGCCGGGTCGCCAGTGCAGGGCGCCCTTGCCGAACGACGCCTCGACCCGCCGCCTGACCTCGTCCAGGTCGATCCCGATGGCGCCGAGGGCCTCGGCGTCGCTGCTGCCCAGGGGGCCGCGCCCGACCTCGGCGAGGATCTCGCGCTCGACCGCGGCCGAGGTGACCCCGAGGCCGCCCAGCACCCGGGCGGCGACGCCGTCGCCCTCCACCAGCCCGAGCAGGACGTGCTCGGTGCCGATGCGATCGTGTCCCAGCCGGCGGGCGACCACCTGGGCATCCGTCACGGCCTTGCGGGCCCCGTCGGTGAAGCGCTCGAACATTCAGTCCCTCCGCAACAGGCCCCGGCGGGCCGCGTGCTTCTTGTGGACCGCCTGCCGGCTCACCCCGAGCTCGGCGGCGATCTCCTGCCACGACCAGCCGGCGGCGCGGGCGCTGGCCACCTGCAGGGTCTCCAGCTGCTCGAGCAGCCGCCGCAGCGCGGCCACCGCCCGCAACCCGACCCGCGGGTCCTTGCTGTCCACCGCGCTCGCCAGCTCGCTTGCCTCGTTCATGCTGTCATCTTAGGTTGACAGCAGCGACCTGTCAACCCCTGTTGACGAGCCCCGGAACTCTTACCCGCTTCTAATTGGGCACACAGGCTCGTCCCAGCTTGACGCGGTATCAAAGGTGCTGCCGGTCGGCCTGCACGGCCGTCCCACCCGACCAGCGTCAGCGAGGCGCAGATGGCGAGTTCGCTCCTGGTCGTCGACGATGACGACGGCATCCGTTCCGTCCTCGAACGGGAGGGCTTCCGCGTCACGATGGCCGGCGACGGCGAGCGCGCCCTGGACATGCTGCGCCAGACCCCGGTCGACTGCATCCTGCTCGACGCCGGGCCGCCGGGGCGCGACGGGCTGGAGGTCTGCCGGCGGCTGCGCGACGCCGGCGACCAGACCCCGATCATCCTGCTCACCGCACCCTCCGGGGTCGGCCAGCGGGTCCAGGGGCTGGAGGCCGGGGCCGACGACTGCCTGGGCCGGCCGTTCGCGTTCGAGGAGCTGCTGGCCCGGGTCCGGGCCGTCCTCCGGCGGAACCGGCGCGAGCGGGGCGACCAGGTGCTGCGCCTGGCCGACCTGGTCGTCGACCGCCTCTCGCTGGAGGTGTCCCGGGGCGGCCGGCGCATCCACCTGACCCGGCGCGAGTTCGAGCTGCTGCTGGCCTTCCTGCGGCGGCCCCGCCAGGTCCTGCGCCGCGAGGAGCTGCTGGCCAGGGTCTGGGGCTACGACTTCGCCACCGACACCAACGTGGTCGAGGTCTACGTCCTCTACCTGCGCCGCAAGCTGGAGGCGGGCGGCGAGCCCCGCCTGCTCCACACCGTCCGGGGGGCCGGCTACGTGCTCCGGGACGGCTAGCGGGGGTCCCCGCCGCCCTCGGGCGGGGGCTGGCCGAGGAAGCGCTCCAGCTCGGCCGCGATCTCGTCGCCGGAGGGGATGCGCTCGTCGGCGCCCTGCTCGACCATGCCGCGGATCTGGTCGACGAACTCGGCGATCTGGGGGCGCTCGCGGATGGCCTGCTCGACCTGCTCCAGGTGGTCCTTGGTGGCCGCCTCCAGCTCGGTGGTCTCGACCTCGACACCCGCCAGCCGGCCGAGGGTCTCGACCAGGGCCAGGGCGCCCGGCGGGTGGGTCCCGCCGGCCAGGTACGGGGGCACCCGGGCCCACAGGCCGGTGGCCGGGATGCCGGCCTGGTGCAGCCGGTCCTCGAGCACCGTCTGGATGCCGGCCGACAGCTCGACGATCACCGCCACCGTCTCCAGCCGGGCCGCCAGGTCGGGGTCGGCCGAGGTGCCGACCACCGCCACCGGGTCGGTGTGCAGCGCCGGGGCCGGGAACGCGCCCAGCCCGAACACCTCGGTCACCCGCAGGCGCCGGCAGGCCTCGACCACCTCGTCGCAGAACGCCCGCCAGCGGAAGTCGGGCTCGGGGCCGACCAGCAGCAGCGCGTCCCGCTCGCCGCCGGGGGTCGCCGCCAGCAGCTCGGTCGGCGACCAGGTCACCTCCTCGATGGTGCCGCTGGCCAGCCGGACGACCGGGCGCCGGGCCCGGAAGTCGATCAGCTCGTCGGCGTCGAAGGTGGCCAGGGTGGTCGCGTTCCAGCGCTCGCGCAGGAACACGGCCGCGGTCTGGCCGGCCAGCCCGGCGTCGGTCCAGCCGTGGAGGTGGACGACCAGGAACGGGTC
>CALGFH010000188.1 GCA_937881255.1 uncultured Actinomycetes bacterium | reverse complement strand
CTCAGCCTCTCCAAGGGCTTCCTGCTGACCATGTTCCTGCTGGTCATCGGCCTGGCCGGCACCTTCCCGCCGGTCTACCAGCTGTTCGAGCGGGCCAGCTGACACCTTCCTTCACCGGGCCGTGAGGCCTAGGCTGTGGCCATGGCATCGAGCCAGGGGCTGGCCTCGGCCGCCTACCGCGCGGCTGATGTGGCGCGGCGGCTGGAGCAGAGCTGGATCGGGCCTGAGCACGTGCTCCTCGCCCTGTTCGACGAGCCGTCCACGGCCACCGAGGCCCTCGAGGAGCTGGGCGTCACTCCCGAACTGGTCGAGGAGCGGACCCGCGCCCTCAGCCGCAGCGACCCGCCCCCGCGCCCGTATGAGGCCGGAATGGGACTCTCACCCAACCCGGCCTGGTACAAGCTCACCGGCTGCGCCAAGGGGCTGGCCCTGGCGTCGGGCCACCATGGGCCTCAGCCGGAGCACTTCCTGGTCGCCATGATCTACTCCGAGGGCGCCATCGCCCCGTTCCTCCGCCGCGTCGGCTCGTCCCGGCAGGACCTGCTGGCGGCACTGGCCCGCCGCGGTGTCCGGGTGCCGGAGGTCGACCCGCCGATCTATCGGCCCTGGCGCGGCCGTCGCCGCATCGAGGTCAGCGAGGCCGAGCTCGAGCCGGTGCTCGACGTCCTGGCCGAACGGCACCCGCCGGGGTCGGAGTGGCGCCGGGGGTTCAACTGGCTGCCCGACGGGCCCGCCGATGGTGCGCCCCGGCGGGCCCGGGTCGACGGCGAGGAGGGTGTCGACCTGGATGCCGCCCTGGCCGCGGCACGGGAACGAACCGGCGGCTCGTAGCTGCCGGGCGCCGCTCAGGCGCCGAGGGTGACGACCAGCAGCGTCAGGAGCATGGCCAGCAGCACGGCCGAGAGGGCCGGGGTGGCGGCCAGGAGCTCCTCGCGGCGGCGCAGGGCCCGGAGGGCCTCGGCCCGGGTGCGGGCCAGCCAGGGGACGCCGAACGGCGCCTCCAGGAGGTGGAAGGCGACCCCGAGGCAGCCGCCGTAGACGAGGTGGCCGGCCAGGGCGGACATCGAGCCGCCGGCCGCGGCCGCGGTCCATTCGGGGTCGCCGCCGAGCAGGGCCGGCAGCAGGGTGAGCGGCCCCAGGACCCACCACAGGAACCCGTACGACAGCCCCCAGCCGAGGGCGCAGGTGACGTCCTGGCCCAGGCGCCGGAACAGCAGCCCGTAGGACACGCCGATGGCGACCCCGATGCCCAGGTTGACGGCGATCCCGGCCAGGGGCCCGTTGGAGCCGGTGAGGCGCTCGGCGACCTCGGGCACGGCCCCGCGCAGCATCAGCTGGCTGATGACGGCGCCGCCCAGCAGCCCGGCCACCGCCCCACGCAGGGCCGCGGACAGCACGCCGCTGCCCGCGGTGGTGCCGCGGTAGGCCCGCAGGTGCTCCGAGGACAGCAGCGGGGCCAGCCGGTCCAGCAGGGTGCTGGTCACGGCGGCCAGCGCCCCCAGCAGGAGCCAGCCGGGCAGGCCGGGGAAGCTCTCCCGGGCCTCGGCCAGCGACCAGCGCAGGCCCTCGTCGGCCAGCATGGGCAGCACGGTCAGCTCCCCCACCACCCAGGCCACGAACCCGTACCCCTGCCCGCGGACCAGGGCGGCCCCGATCCCCTGGTCGGACCGGGGCGACATGACCGCCTGGAGGAGCCCGACGACCGCGCCGGCGGCCACGGCCGGGGCCCGGTTCTCCAGGACCGCGCCAAGGGCAAGGGCGGCCAGGGCCCCCGCGGCCAGCCCGCGGGCCAAGGCCCCGGCGCCGATCGGCTGCCTGGCCCGCCCGGCCTCGCCGGGGCCGTGCAGGAGCACGTAGACCAGGGCCGTGCCGACCCCGAAGAGCAGGTGGCCGACCAGGCTGGGGAACTCCCGCTGGGCGGCGGCCACGTCCCAGGCCGGGGCCTGGCCGAGGGCCAGGGGCAGCAGGGTCAGCGGCCCGATGCACCACCACAGGGCCCCGTAGGCCGCGCCAAGGAACATCGTCTCGCTGGGGCCGCAGCGCTGGCGCCGGACCATCAGCCCGAAGCCGGCCCCGACCACGGCCGAGATGGCCATGTGGACCGCGAACCCGGCCCGGGACGAGCCCAGCCCGACCAGGGTGGCCACCGTCGGCAGGACGCCCAGCTGGGCCATGGCGGCGCCGAAGGCGAGCCCGCCGACGATCCCGGCCGGGGCGCCGGCGGCCACCGCCCGGGCGGCCGAGGGGTGACCGCCCCCCCTGGCGGTCGGGACGGTGGCCGCGCTCATTCGACGGCCTGGGGAGCCTGGTGCCGCTCGGAGGTGGTGAGGGCGATGTCTCTCGGGAACAGCAGCTCGATCGTCCAGTCGAGCAGGACCCGGAGCCGCTTCTGCGGCCCGGGCAGCTTCCACAGGTAGATGCCCCGCCACAGCAGCCACGCCGGCAGGCCGGAGAAGCGCATCCCGCGCAGCTCGGCGGCGGCGCTCTGGCGGCCCAGGGGGACCAGGAACCCGAGGCCGTGGAAGCGGAAGGGCTCGGGGGCGGCGCCGGTCAGGGCGGCGACCACGTTGTCGGCCACGGCCCTGCCCTGGCGGACCGCGTGCTGGGCGGTCGGCGGGCAGGTGGTGCCCGGGCGGGCCAGGTCGGGGACGCGGGCGCAGTCCCCCACCGCCCAGATGTCGCGGCGGCCCCGCACCCGCAGGGTCCGCTCGACCGGGACGGCCCCCTGCCCCGGGTCGGCCCGGCGGCCACCTTCCGGCCCGACGACCGGGACCGGGCTGGGGCGGGTCCCGGCGGCCCAGACCAGGGTGCGGGCCGCCACCCGCTCGCCGTCGCTGAGCTCGACCCCGTCGGCGTCGGCGCCGGCCACCGTCACCCCGAGCCGCAGCTCGATCCCGCGGCCGACCAGCTTGCCGCTGGCGTAGCCGGCCAGCCGGTCGCCCAGCTCGGGCAGGATGCGGTCGCGCGAGTGGACCAGGATGAAGCGGGGCTCGCTGGCCCGGACGTGGGGGAAGTAGCGGAGCACGCTGTGCACCAGGTCGAACAGGCTGGCCACGGCCTCGGTGCCGGCGAAGCCGCCGCCGGCCACGACGAAGGTGAGCCAGCGGCGCCGCTCGGCCGGGTCGGGCTCGTGGTCGGCCTGCTCGAGCCGCCCGAGGACGTGGTCCCGCAGCCGCCGGGCGTCCTCCAGGGTGGCCAGGGTGAGGGCGCTGGTGGCCACGCCGGGCAGGTTGCGGAAGTTGGGCACCGCTCCCAGGGCCAGGACCAGGTGGTCGTAGGGGAGCGTCTCCAGGGCGTCGCCGCGGCGCAGGTGGACGACCTTGCGGTCGGGGTCGACGCCGAGCACCTCGGCCCGGCGGAACCGGGTCCGCGGGCAGGCCGCCCGCAGCGGCACCCCGACGTTGCCGGCCTCGACCGACCCGGCCGCGACCTCGGCCAGCATCGGCGTGAACAGGAGGTAGTTGCGCTGGCTGACCAGGGTCACGTCCAGCCAGGGGGTCCAGGGGAGGAGCTGCTCGAAGCGCTTGGCCGCGCTGACGCCGCCGAACCCGCCGCCGAGGATGACGACCCGCCGCCGGCCGGGGCCGGCCCCGGCCGCCACCGGCAGCCGCCTCGACCGGCCGGCCCGCAGCGCGGCCTGCACGCCCGGGCCGACCACGCCCCCGGCGCACAGGGCACCGAGCAGGGTCGGGAACAGCGCTGCCACCGACGCACCGAGCGCCGGCAGCAGCGTGAGGACGAGGATCGCCCAGACCAGCACACCGATGCACATCCCGTCGATGACGCCGCTGGCCAGTGCGGATGGCGGCGGGAGGGGCAGGTCTCCCGTAGCCTGCCCCTCCCTGCCTGCCTGGCGGCCGGTGCGAGTGGCCCGCGTCCCCAGGTTCGCGTCGATGCTGCCGACGCCGCCTTCGGGCCTCCGGACCGTCCGCTCCCTCCTCGACGGACGGCCGTCCACCGGATCGCCAAGTTGCTGCATGTCGTGGGTTGTCAGTTGTCGTCGGTCAGTGGCGTGGACGGTGGTAGGCGACCCGCCGCCGCTGGCCAACCGCCAGCAGCGTCGACCCGGCCGCGATGACGCACAGCCCGAGCAGCATCAGGCCCTTGGACATGGGGCCGCCGGTGAAGGCCAGCTGCTCGCCGTTGGCGCCCACGAGCACGGTCTGCCCGCGGATGGCGCCCTTGGGGAACTCGGGCGAGTGCAGGTTGACGTAGTAGTTGCCCGGGTTGGAGGCCAGCCCCTTGACCACGGCGGCCTTGGCCTGGACGCAGCCGGACTTGCTGCTGGCGTCCAGCGGGCTCTCGTTGGCGAAGAAGTTGACCACCACGTCGCCGTTGGTGCCGGCGGCGCCCTTGTGGATGTGGGCCATGGTGACGTCGACCCCGGTCCACTTCAGGTCGTAGCAGACCTCGGTCCCGCGCGTCTTCACCGCCGCGGTGCCGCTGCCGTCGGGGTCTCCCCCGCCGACCTCGTTGTCACCGGACAGCTTGGCGGTGAACTTGGTCCAGGCGCCGGCCGACGGGGCAGACCCGGTGGCCGCCTCGGTCTCGGTGCTGCCTTCGGTGCCACCGTAGACGTCGTCACCGTACTCGACCTGGGTGGTGCTGTAGTCGTCCTGGGCGAGGGCGGCCGGCGCAGCCATCGCGGCGGCCACGACGGCGACCAGCGCCGCCATCGTCACTCTCCTGAACATGAAGGGTGTTCCTCCTGAGTTGTCGTGTCGGTGACGGGCAGGGTGTTGGCTAGCCGTTGTTGTTGGTCCGGCGCAGGTCGTTGAAGTCCATGGCCAGGACGCGGACGCAGTCCATCGGTCCACCGCGCTGGGCGAACGCCCGGGCGGCCGGGTAGTGGTTCTCGGCGGCCGCGTCGGCGCAGAAGCGGTAGCGGCCGGGCTCGGTCAGGGGCGGCATGATGCCGGTGAGGATGTCCGAGTCGCCTTCCTGTGACAGCACCACGAACGAGGCGCAGGTCTCGGCCGGCACGCTGCCGTCACGGGCGACCCGCTGGAAGCAGCCGTGGTTGTGGCCCTGCAGGTTGCCGTTGGCGTCCAGGCGCTGGGTCCCGACGCCGTACTCGGCCTTCGGGTCGGAGAAGAACCCCGGAAGGAAGTTGGAGAAGCGCACCCGGACGGTGAGCTCGCGGTTGAGCGGGACGATGCGGCCGCTGCCCGGACGCAGGATCAGCACCTGCGGGGTGTTGCCCGGGACCTCACCGTAGGGGGTCGGGTTGAACACGGTGCCGGTCTGGATCCCGCTGTTGAGGGGCAGGTTGTTGACGTTGCCGTTGGGGTCGGCGGCCGGGTCCTCGCCGGCGTCCTCGCCCGCGGTGGTCTCGGTGGTGTCACCGGTCGTGTCGCCAGTGGTGTCGCCGGTCGTGTCACCGGTCGTGTCACCGGTCGTGTCACCGGTCGTGTCACCGGTGGTGTCACCGGTGGTGGTCTCGGTGGGTTGGTCGCCGGCGACGCTGGTCTCGGTCCCGGCGCCCTCCGGTGCCTCCTGGGCGCCGGCGGCGGCGCCCGCGCCGGCCAGGGCCGCGGCGATCAGCACCGCGAGCACGCCGGAGACCCACGGAGCCCGCCAGCCGGAACGACGTGGGGGACGGAATGAGGACACGATGGCTCCCTCCTTGTCAGGAGTCGTCGAGGGTTCGGGGATGCCGGGGGGGTTGCCGGCTGCGGCTACTTGACCGTCAGCCAGCCCTGCATCTCCTGCTGGTGGTATTTGCAATAGAACCGGTAGCGACCCGGTTGCGGTGCCGTGAAACGGATCAGGGTGCTCGTGTCGGGGGGGATGTTCTTGGAGATCTCGAGGTCACCAAGGGTGAAGTTGTGCTGGGTGGGGTCGACGTTGGAGATGTCGAGCACGACCTTGGCCCCGGTGGCGGTCTGGTAGAGGGCCGGTTCCCAGGACGCCTCGGAGCTCTTCAGCTTCTGCTTGGCCCCGCTGCGCAGCTCGACCGGAGCGGGCTGGGCGGCCTTGCGGGCGGTCTGGTTGGAGGGACCGTATCCTCCGCCGTCCTTGGTGGTCGGGATGGTGCAGCCGGCCACCGCCAGCGCCACCACGACCAGGCTCGAGACGGTCAGGAGCAGACGGCGTCGCGGCATCGCGGTCCTTCCCTGGTCCGAGAATTTTCCTGGCCACCTGGGAACTCTTGGCTGTGTCATCGGATTCCCTAAATCTCTCAAGAATTCTGGGCGGATGAGGGCACGAGGGTGCGGGAACGGCCGAACTCCGACAACAGCAGCCGGCGCAGCCGCTCCCGGGCACGAAACAGCCGCGAAAGCACGGTGCCCTTTGGCGTACCCATCACCGCGGCCGCCTCCTCGCAGGAGAGGCCCTGAAGCTCGACCAGGGTGACGGCGACCCGGTAGGGCTCGGGCAGCTTGGAAATTGCCCGCCGCAATGCCTCCCGGTCGAGCTGGCGCAGCGCCTCCTCCTCCGGGTTGGGCACGTCGGCCCGGAACTGGGCCAGCACGTCGACGTCGTCGTCGGCCGCGGTCCGGTAGGTGATGCGCTTGCGCCCCCGGTAGTCGCGGCAGAACAGGTTGTGGGAGATCTGCAGCATCCAGGCCCGGCAGTTGGTCCCGGCCTCGAAGGAGCCGAAGGCGCGGAACGCCCTGAGATACGTCTCCTGGGTGAGGTCCTGGGCCATCACCGGGTCGCCGGTCATGCGGAGGTTCGCCCGGTAGATCGAGTCGTGCAGGGGCAGCGCCGTGGCCTCGAACCGCTCGTGGATCGAGGCGGCGGTCTCATTGGTTGCGGTTGCTGTCATCGAGGTCACCTCCCGACCATTCGCGCGGGCATTGCCGTCGGCGTCGCGGGTCTCCGGGTGGCCGCCCGGCCCCGGTTCCAGGCGGTCAGGGGCACCGCCGGCGGCCACATCAGCAGGGCCAGGGTGAGCCCGGACAGGCACGCCCAGACCACCGACCCGAGCCAGAACTCCAGCTCCCAGCGCACGCCGTAGCCGGCCCCGAGGAGCGCGAAATGCGAGGTCCAATAGACGGCCGGCGCGACCACGGCCACCGCGCGGGCCGCCCAGCGCCGCTGGGGCGATGGCCGCAGCAGGGTCACGGCCGCGTCCGCGGCGGCCCCGCCCAGCACCGCCGCCCCGGCCAGCCCGACCAGGCCGAGCCCGGTCTGGGTGGCCAGCAGCAGGGCCACCGACCCGGCCATCACGGTGAAGGTCCCGAGCGGCGTCTGCCAGCGCAGCAGGAGCAGCAGCACCGGCGCCAGGAACAGGAAGTTGTGGGCCAGCAGGCCGGTCAGCTCGTACACCTGCGCCGGCTCGCCGGACGGGGCGCCGGCCGACGGCCCGGCCGCGGCCAGCGGCGACACGTGCTGGAAGAAGAACGCCGTCATGGCCACCACCAGCGTGGTCGACAGCACCACCGGCCAGAAGGCCCGCAGCCCCGGCACCCGCGCCGGGCTCGGCCCCGACCACGCCGCCCGCAGGGCCGAGCTGACCAGCAGGCACGCCCCGGCGAACAGCACCAGGTGGAACGGCGAGATCAGCTGGCCCAGCCCCCGGCTGGCCCCGAACAGCGTGTGCCACACGGTGTCGCCGGCCACCGCCACCATGGCCAGCCCCACCCCGACCAGCGCCAGCCGGTACCCGGCCGGCACCGCCCGCAGCGACCACGCCCCCCGCCGCTGGTTCCGGGTCAGGATCCACGCCGCCGTTCCCGCGAACCCCAGGTACAGCACCCCGTGCCACAGGGTCAGCCCACCACCGGCCCGCTCGCCATGGCTCCACCCGTCCAGGTACAGCCCCAGCACCAGCAGCAACGAGCACCACCCGGTGACCAGGTCCTCCCGCCGGCTCGCCCGCCGCTCCTCCGCCATCAGGTGCCGGGGAGTGGTGGGCCGCCCGGCCCGAGTGCCGTTCGCGCTCCCGAACCGGGCAGCGGTGTCGTCGCGGCCGGCGGCGCGGAACCGCTCGGCCGAGCCGCCGTCGCCGATGGTGCGGAAGGCCTCGCCGGCGGGGTGGCCGCTGGCGGCGGGGCGCCGGCGGGCGGCGGCCCGCTGGGCGCCGGCCTGCTCGTTCCACCGCTCCCGGGCCCTGGCCGAGACCCGCTCGGCCCCCTCGGCCCACCACACCCGGGCCTGCTCGGCAACCCGCCGGGCCCGCCCGGTCCACCTCGCCAGCCCGCCCCGCGCCGCATGCCGCGACCGGGACGCCCGCCCCGGCCCAACCCGGCTCACCCCGGCGGTCGCCGCCAGGGTCGGGTGGGTCGCACCGGAGTTCGCCGCCCGGTCGCCGTCGGCCCGCGCCGCCCGGGTCGCCTGGGTGCCGTTGATCCGCGCCGCCCGGGTCGCCTGGGTGCCGTTGGCCTGCGTGGTCCGGGACCGACGGGTCGGGGTGGCCTGGGCGCGCCGGATCGGGTGGGTCTGGGTGTCCTGCATGGTCCGGTCGGCCTCGGTCCCGGGGGCGGGCCCGACCAGGGTCATCCCTGCCCGGGCGGCCCGGCCCGACCGGGAGGCCACGTGCGGGCGTCGTTCGTGCCGGCCGACGGCCTGCCCCTCGGATGCCGCCACGGCAGCGCGTCCTGCTCGATCGCGCATCAGCTCATCACCGTCTCTCTCGTAGCGGCCGTCAGGGGCTCCAGCCCCGGTGCATGAAGTCATTGGGGGCTGTCACGTTGATGACCGCCCCGAGCCCGGCGGCGACCAGCGCCCCGGCGAAGGCGAGCAGCAGCATGATCGTCATGACCTTGCGGACCAGCCGGTCGGCGACCAGCCGGCGCCGGTAGCGCAGCGCGGTGAACGCCACCGCCGTCGCCAGGAAGGGCGTGGTCCAACCGATGTGGACCTTCCACTCCATGGCGAAGGTCTCCCAGAACGCGAGCTGCGAGCTGTTCAGCAGGTACTCGCGCGGGTACATGGTGATGTCGCCGCCGGGCGGCACCTTGGCCCGGTAGCCGGCGTACCCGAACCAGGTGCCGACCGCCGAGGCCAGCCAGGCCACGATCGCCAGCCCGGCGGTCGAGAGCTTGCGGATCCGGTCCTTCATCCGCGAGTCCCCGCTGGTCAGCAGCGTCCCCAGCCCGCCACCGAAGGCGTGGACGATCAGGATCCCGAGGGTGGAGTGGATGAGGAAGAAGAGCTGGCGGGTGGTCAGCAGCCGGGCCGAGAGGATCCACGCGCTGAGCCCGGCCGCGGCCAGCGCCCCGACCACGAACAGCAGGATGCTGGAGGCGTTCAGCAGCGTGCTCGTCCGCCGCAGCCCGGCCCGCCCCGAGGTCCGCCGCCGGCCGCCCCGGGCCCGAGGGGCCAGCGGCTCCGGGTCGAGCTCGTCCTCGTCCAGGTCGTCGAAGTCCTCGGCGTCGTCGTCCCAGTCCGCCTCGGGCTCCGCCTCCCAGGTCGCGGGCCCGTCCACCCACTGGTAGCGGCTGTCGTCGTCCTCGAAGCCGGTCGAGACACCGGCCTCCCAGCGGCCGGAATCGTCGGCGGCCCAGCCACCGGTGTCGTCGACCCGCGCCCACTCGTTGGAGTCGTCGCGGTGCAGGTAGGTGCTGCGGAGCTGCTCGAACAGCGGCTCCTGGTCGGCCGAGGACGCCGGGGCCCCGAGGCCGTCACGGCCCCAGTCCTCGACGGGATCGTACTGGCCGGTCGGGCGAGGATCGTCCTCGTCCTCCAGGTCGGGCACCGGGGTCAGGCGCCCGTCGTACCAGACGTTGTCCAGGTCGTCGTCGTGGACCTGCGTCACGAGGGCCCCCCCTCAGTAGCAGTCGTCACGGGCACGCAAGCAGCGTGGAAGCCTTCGGGAAGGCACAGGGAGAACCAGGCCGCCATTGCAGCCACCTCATTTGTTCCATAGCGCGGCCAACGGCCGCGCGGCCGACGGGGGGATCACAACTCACCGGGAATTGCCTAGCGATACCTGGCAAGCCGTGCGTCAGTATTGCAACTCGGAATTCCACGAGTTCGCGGTAAGCGCTTGGGGGAGCGCCACGAGCAGTCCCTGTCGTGGGGGCGACAGGAAAGGGGAAGCTCGGACCGATCCGCGAACGGCGAATTCAGAGCGATGCTTCTGGATGTCGCTGAGCCCTGGGGGAGGCTCTTTGGTGCAGTGCCATGGGGGTAGCGCGACGGACTGTACGGCACCACCCGGTTGGAGTCAAATCGTATACACGTCGATATCATCCTGTGATCTACGTAGATGTCCGGCTCCAGAACGTGGGAATCCGCCGGACATCCCGGGAGTTCCCTCACAAACTACAGCTTGCAACCGTTCTCCGCCGGCCCCGCCACCCAGGCGAGCCGGCCCGACCGCGGACCCGGGAAGGAGGTGATCCCTGGCACCTGCCATGGGAGCGCCCCGGTCCCCTGACCGAGGCGTTAGCGCGTAGCGAACGAGCGGCCGGGCGGAGGACCCTCCCCCGCCCGGCCGCTCGCTGCATCTCCAAGTTCACCGCACGATCCTGGGCTCAGGGGTGGGACTCCAGGTTCACCGCACGCTCCCGCCCTCACGGCGGGACTCCAGGACCATCGCGCGACCCCGCGCTCAGGGTGGGACCAGGCGCGCGGTGGCCGCCGCCCGGCCCTCCATCTCCGAGGCACCAGCCGCAGCAGCCGCAGCAACCCCACCCGGGCAGGAGCGGCCACCTCCACCGTCACCTCCGGCCCACCCTCCCCGGGAAGCACCTGCACCGACCGCAGCCGCACCCCCCGGACCCCCGAGTCACCGGCCGACCCGGCCAGGTACGCGACCACCGTCGCCCGCGCCCGCTCCTGCGCCACCCGGACACTCCGCCCCCCGCTCATGTACCAGGTCCGGGTATCGACGTCATTGGCCGCCGCCACCGCCGCCCCATCGGCCAGGTTCCCAAGCGCCCGATGCCCCAGGAACCAGTTCGACGTGTCCCACCCCAGCGCCAGCACCATCAACACCAGCACCACCAACCCGATCAGCAGCACCAGCGCCTGCCCGTCCTCCGGGACCACGGCGCGCGAGGGCGCGCCCCGTCGACCCCGCCTCATCCGCCCAACCCCCGGTACCGGTCGACCCGGGTGTGGTGGGTGGCCCCGACCGTGACCCCAGGCCCGGCGACGGCCCCCAGGAACGGCAGCCGCGCCACCGGAACCCGGTAGGTCACCACCACCTCCACCTCCCCCCCCCGGCCCCAACCCCCCCTCCCCCCCCCCCCCCCCCC
>CALGFH010000187.1 GCA_937881255.1 uncultured Actinomycetes bacterium | reverse complement strand
TGGCCGCGGCCGGCGAGCTCGGCTTCGACGCCGTCCGGTTCACCGGGCCCGAGCAGCTTCGACGGGACCTGGAGGCTCGAGGGCTGCTCGACCGATCCGCTCCCAGCGCTCGGCCATGACCCGGTAGGCGTCGCCCATCAGCTCGGCCACGGCGAGCTGGCCCGGCCGGTCGCCGCGGGCCTGGAGCCGCTCGGCGATCGCGGCGGCGATCTCGACCGACTGGCGGTTGAGCTCGGCCTGGGCCCTGGCCAGCTCGGCCACGTGCTCGGGCCCGGTGTGCTGGCTGAAGAACAGCTTCAGCAGGCCGAGGCTGCGGAACTGCGGTGGCTCGTCGGCCGGCTCGGCCAGCCAGCCGGCCAGGGCGGCCCGGCCGTCGTCCGTGATGCGGTAGCTGCGCCGCCGCCGGCCGGTCTGCTCGCGCTCCTCGGCCAGGAGACCGAGGCGGGCCAGGCGCTCGGTCTCCGAGTAGATCTGGCTGTGCGGGAACGGCCAGAAATGGGCCACCCCGCGGCCGACCGCGGTCTTGATGGCGTACGGGGTCGAGGGGCCGTCCCGGGCCACCAGGCCGAGGACGACATAGGACACGGGGGTGAGGTCGGGCCTTGACATGCTCCAGATCATACCATACATTCAAGACCGTCCGAATCAGACTATACGTTTTGGGAGCTGGCCATGGCCGAGTACGAGGACCTCCGGGGACGACACCTGGCCGAGCTGGCGACCCTGATGCCCGAGCACATCCAGCGGCTGCGCTGGCCGGCCGAACGGCTGCGCCAGGAACGGCGGGAGCGGCTGCGCGACCTCCTGCGGGTGGCCACGGCGTCCTCGCCCTGGCACCGCGACCGGCTGGCCGGGGTCGACCCGGACGGCTTCGAGGAGCCGGACCTGGCCGGCCTCCCGCCGATGACCAAGGACGACCTGATGGCCAACTGGGACGCCGTGGTCACCGACCGCCGGCTCACCCTCGACCTGGTCGAGGGCCACCTGGCCGGGCTCGAGGCCGACGCCTACCTGTTCGACGAGGTCCACGCCGTCGCCTCCGGCGGCTCCAGCGGCCGCCGCGGGGTGTTCGTGTTCGGCTGGCAGGCGTGGGCCACCGCCTACGCCGGCTTCATGCGCCCGACCTTCCTCGACCGGGCGGCCACCCCCGAGCTGGCCGCGATCCCGCTGCGGGTGGCCATGATCGGGGCCAGGAACGCCTCCCACATGACCAGCGCCCTGGCCCAGACCTTCGTCAGCCCGGCCGTCGACGTCGCCCGCTTCCCGGTCACCCAGCCGATCGGCCAGATCGTGGCCGGGCTCAACGCCTACCAGCCGCTGCTCCTGATGGGCTACCCGTCGATGCTGGCCCTGCTGGCCGCCGAGGCCCGCGCGGGCCGGCTGCGGATCCTGCCCCGGCGGATCATCTCCACCAGCGAGCCCCTGCTGCCCGAGACGCGGCAGGCTGTCACCGAGGCGTTCTGCGCCCCGGTGGCCAACATGTACGGGACCTCCGAGGCCGGCCCTGTCGGCGTCGGCTGCTTCCGCGGCCCCGGCATCCACCTCTGCGACGACCTGGTCGTGGTCGAGCCGGTCGACCTGGCCGGCCGCCCGGTCCCACCCGGCGTGCGCTCCGACAAGCTGTACGTCACCGCCCTCGCCAACCCGACCCTGCCGCTCATCCGCTTCGAGCTCACCGACCAGGTGACCGTCCTCGACCGGCCCTGCCCGTGCGGCTCCGCCCACACCCTGATCGCCGACGTCCAGGGCCGGCTGGACGACGTCTTCACCTACCCGGGCGGCCAGCTGGTCCACCCGCACGTCTTCGGCTCCCTGCTCCGCCGCGACCCCGGGATCCTCGACTACCAGGTCCGTCAGACCCCGGCCGGGGCCGAGGTCCTGGTCGTCGGCGCCCCGGCCGACCCGGAGGCCATCGGGCGCCGGGTCGCGGCCGAGCTGGCCGCGCTCGGCCTCCGCCGGCCGGCCGTCGAGGTCCGGGTCGTGGACCAGCTCGAGCGCCAGGCCGCCGGCAAGGTCAGCCGGTTCCGCCCGCTGGAGGCGGTGGCGGTCAGCCGGCCGGGCTGAGGTGCCGGCGCCACCAGTCGAGCACGGCCTCGAACCGGGCCACCCGGTGGCTGGGCAGGCCGGAGCGGGTCAGCTCGTGGCCCTCGCCGGGGAACAGCAGCAGCTCGACCTCGACCTTGCGCTGCTTGAGGGCGACGAACAGGCGCTGGACCTGCTCGATCGGGCAGCGCCAGTCCTGCTCGGAGTGGATCAGCAGCATCGGGGTGCGGATCCGGTCCACGTAGGTGAGCGGGCTCTGGGCCAGGACCCGCTCGCGGTCGGTGCCGTTGTACATGGGCACGAAGAACCAGCCGATGTCGCTCGCGCCCTCGAAGCTGTCGAAGGCGTTGCAGGCCCGCTCGCTGATCGCGGCCCGGAAGCGGTCCGTGTGGCCGACCAGCCAGCTGGTCATGAAGCCCCCGTAGGAGCCGCCCATCACCCCGACCCGGTCGCCGTCCAGGTCCGGGTCCTCGAGGGCGGCGTCCAGCAGGGCGAGCACGTCCTGGCTGTCGAGGTTGCCGAAGTCGCCGACGATCGCCCGGCCGTGGGACTCGCCGTAGCCGGCCGAGCCGCGGGGGTTGCCCATCACCACCGCGTAGCCGGCCCCGGCGTACACCTGGGCCTCGTCGAACAGGGTCCAGCCGTAGTGGGCGAACGGCCCGCCGTGGACCATCAGCACCACCGGGAACGGCCCGGTGCCGGCCGGCTTGATCACCCAGCCGTGGACGCCGGCGCCGTCGGGGGCGGTCGCCTCCAGCTCCTCCATGGGCCGCAGCGAGGCCGAGCGGGCCAGCAGCGCCCCGAAGTCGGTCAGGGTCCGCTCCTGCCCATCCTTGACGACCACCACCTCGCCGGCCGACAGGGGGTTGCTGACCACGGCCGCGACCACCCCGCCGGCCACGGCGTAGTCGTGCACGCTGCGCCGCCCGCCGACCAGCTCGGCCGGCTCGCCGCCGTCGACCGGGAACCGCAGCAGCCGGATCGCCCCCCGGTCGAGGGTGATGGTGGTGACCGCGTCCTCGTCGGCCAGCAGGGGCAGGATCCCGGCCCCGAAGGCGGGGTCGTGGTCGTAGCGCTCGGGGTCGGTGAGCCGCTCGGGCTTGCCCGACCCGTCGGCCGGCACCGACCAGAGCGTGGTCGGGCGCCCGGCCAGGTCGGGCTCGACGGCCACGAACCAGATGGTGGACCCGTCGGGGGAGAACGCCGGCCGGGCCACCGCCAGGTCGGTGGCGGTCACCCGGGCCGCGTCGCCGCCGGCCGCCGGGGCCACGAACACGTCGCTGACGGCGTCGGAGTCCCGGGTCTCGTGGCGGGCCGAGACGAAGGCGACGCTGGCCCCGTCGGGGCTCCAGGCCGGCTCGCCGTGGTCGTAGTCGCCCCTGGTCACCTGGACCGGCTCGGCCCCCTCGGCCAGGGCGTCGACCACGAACACCTGCGGGCGCCGGTCGAAGGTGAAGCCGAGGTTGTCCACCCGGTACTGGAAGCCGGTGATCCGCCTGGGCGGCTCCTTCTCGGGGGGGACGTCCTTGTCGGTGCCGTAGCGGCCCTCCTCGGGCACCCGGGCGACATACGCGATCCGGGTCGAGTCGGGGCTCCAGGCGAAGGCCTCGACCCCCAGCGGGTGCTCGCCCAGCCGGCGTGGCTCGCCGCCGTCGACGGGCATCACGTGCAGCTGCGGCTTGTCGTCGTCCCCGGCCCGCAGAAAGGCCAGCCAGCGGCCGTCGGGGGAGAACCGGGGGCGCACGTCGCGCCGGCCCGAGGTGAAGCGGCGGGGCGGGGACGAGCCGTCGGTGGGCATGATCCACAGGTCGGCCCGGTACTGGTCGGCCTCCAGGTCGATCCGCCCCACGGCCACGGCCAGGAGCCGTCCGTCCGGGGTCAGGGTCGGGGCCGACGGGGTGCGCAGATGCGCCAGATCGCTCGGTTGCATGCCTTCGACCCTACCACGCAGCCGCGGTCTCGCTGCCCGCGGCCAGGCTGGCCATCCAGCTGCCGTGCAGCCGGGCGTAGGCGCCGTCGGCGTCGGCCAGCAGCTGGGCGTGGGTGCCCCGCTGGACCAGCCGGCCCCGCTCCAGGACCAGGATCAGGTCGGCGTGCTCGGCGGTGGCCAGCCGGTGGGCGATGGTGATGGCCGTGCGGCCCTCGGTGAGCCGCTGGATGGCGTTGCGCAGGGCCACCTCGGTGGCCGGGTCGACGGCCGAGGTGGCCTCGTCCAGGATCAGGCAGCCCGGGTCGGCCAGGTAGCCGCGGGCCAGGGCGACCAGCTGGCGCTCGCCCACCGACAGGTAGTCGCCGCGCTCGCCGACCCGGGTGTGCACGCCCCTGGGCAGGGCGTCGACCCAGGCGCCCAGCCCCAGGGCCTCGAAGGCGGCCCGGACCTCGCGGTCGTCGGCCTCGGGGCGGCCCATGCGGACGTTGCCGGCCACGCTGGTGTCGAACAGGAAGCCGTCCTGGGGGACCATGACCAGGGCCGAGCGCAGCGAGGCCAGGCTGACCTGGCGCAGGTCGGTCCCGGCGACCCGGATGACCCCGCCGGTCGGGTCGGCCAGGCGGATGAGCAGCTTGGCCAGGGTGGTCTTGCCCGACCCGGTGGTCCCGACCAGGGCCACCCGGGTCCCGGCGGGGATGGTCACGCTGACCTCGGTCAGGACCGGCGGCCCGCCGTGGTAGGCGAACGACACCCGGTCCAGCTCGATGTCAAGGGCCCGGGCCGGGAGGGCCAGGCCGGGGCTGGGGTCCTCGACCTCGACCGGGGTGTCGAGCACGTCCAGGACCTTCTTCCAGCCGGCCACCGCCTGCTGGGTCATGTCCAGGATCTCGGTGAACTCGGCCACCGGCTCAAGGAAGATGGTGACCAGGAAGGCGAAGGCGACCAGGGTGCCGACGGTCAGGCCGCCCTCGGGGCCGATGGCCATCCCGACCAGGAGCACGGCCGCGGTGGTGACGACGCCGAACAGCTCCCCGGAGGGGAAGAAGAAGGCGCCGATGGTGCCGGCCCGGATCTCGGCCGTGCGGCGCCCGTCGACCGAGCGCATCACCCGCCGCTGGGCCTGGTCCTGGACGCCGTAGGCGCGGATCACCGCCGCCCCCTGGATCGACTCGGAGATGGCGGCCAGCGACTCCCCGACCCGGGTCCGGACCAGGTCCCAGGCCACCACCACCCGGCGCTGCATGACCCGGAGCACCGCCACCAGGGGGAGCACGGTGACCAGCGCGACCAGGGCCAGGCGCCAGTCGTAGATGACCATGGCGATCAGCGCGGCCAGCATCAGGGCGATGTTGAGGATCCAGGCCAGCCCGCCCCAGCGGAAGAACTGGCCGAGGGTCTCCACGTCCGAGGTGACCCTGGACACCAGGGTGCCGCGCTGCTCCTCGGTGTGGTGGGCCATGCTGAGGGCGTGGATGTGGTTGAAGGCCCGCACCCGCAGGCCGCACAGGGCCCGCTCGCTGGCCGTGGCCAGCCGCTGGTTGGTGGTCCGGGCCGCCCAGGCCGCGAGCAGGATCAGCACCACCCCGGCTGCGGCCAGGGCCAGCATCCCGGACAGCCGGGCGTCGCCGCCGGTGATGTGGCGGTCGATGGTCTGCTGGACCAGCACCGGGGTGACCACCCGGCCGCCCCCGGCGACCAGGGCCAGGGCCAGGGTGAGGGCGGCCCCCTTGCGCAGCTCGGGCGAGGCGGCCAGCCCCCGCCGCAGCAGCCGCAGGGCCGGGATCTGCTGGGCGCCGACCTCGCTCCCGTGCCTCATCCGAGGTCCTCCGGCACGGCCGCCTCGGCCTGCTCGTAGGCCCGGACCAGGCGGGCGTAGCCGGGGGTGGTGGCCAGCAGCCGGTCGTGGCCGCCGTCGGCGACCAGCCGGCCCTCCTCCAGGTACAGCACCCGGTCGGCCAGGGCGATGGTGGCCAGCCGGGAGGCGACCACCACGGTGGTGGTCGACGGCAGGTGGCCCTCGAGGGCGCCGAGGATGGCCGCCTCGGTCACCGGGTCGACGCTGGAGGTGGCGTCGTCCAGGACCAGCAGCCGGGGCCGGCCGGCCAGGGCCCGGGCCAGGGCGACCCGCTGGCGCTGGCCGCCCGACAGGGTCGCCCCGCGCTCGCCGACCACGGTGTCGTAGCCGTCGGGCAGCCGGGTCACGAACTCGTCCGCCTGGGCCAGCCGGGCCGCCTCCACGATCCCATCCTGGTTGCGCTCCAGCCGGATGTTGTCGGCCACCGAGGTCGAGAACAGGAACGGCTCCTGGAAGGCGATCGACACCGCCGCGGCCAGCTCGCCGGCGTCCAGCTCGGCCAGGTCGCGGCCGCCCAGGCGGATGGCCCCCCGGTCGGGGGTGAGCAGCCGGGCCAGCAGCAGGGCCAGGGTCGACTTGCCCGACCCGGTGGGGCCGACCAGGGCAACGGTGCTGCCGGCCGGGACCCGGAACGACACCTCGTGCAGCACCTCGGCGCCCGCCTCGTAGCCGTAGCCGAGCCGGTCGACGGCCAGCTCCAGCGGCCCCCCGGGCAGCTCCCGGCCCCGATTCACCGGGGCACCCCCTCGGGGTTCCCCGGACCCCTCCGCCGGGGCGCGGCCGGGCAGGGGCTCAGCCAGCACCTGGGCCACCCGCTCGTAGCCGGCAACGGCCCGCGGCATGTCCCCGAGCACGTACCCGATCAGGCGCAGCGGCCAGATCAGCAGGGCGAACAGGTTGATCAGGCCGACCAGGGTGCCGGCGGTGATCGCCCCCTGCTCGATCCGCCAGACCCCGATGACCAGCAGGGCAACGGTGGTCAGGGCGGGCAGGGCGTCGAGGCTGGCCTCGAAGTTGGCCGTCACCCGGGCGGCCTCGATGCGGGCGTCGCGCAGCAGCTCGGCCTTGTCGGCGAAGCGCCGGCCCTCGGCCTCCTCGGCCTGCAGGGCCTTGACCACCAGGGCGCCGTCGAAGCTCTCGTGGGCCACCGCCGACATGTCGCCGAGGCGCTCCTGGCCGAGGGTGGTCGGGTGCTCGACCCGCCGCTGGAAGACCAGGTTGAGGACGAGGATGGCCGGGACCACGAGCAGGCCCAGGGTGGCCAGGAACGGGTCGGCCAGGAACAGCCAGACCGCGGCCGCCCCCAGCATGGTCAGGACCCCGGTGGCGAACGGCAGCGGCGAGAGGATCTCGGAGGCGGCGTCCAGGTCGCCCTCGGCCCGCGACAGCAGCTCGCCCGCCGGGTGCTCGTGGTGCCAGGTCAGCGGCAGCCGGTGGTAGCGCTCGACCAGGCCGTCGCGCAGGGTCGCCTGCACGTTGGCGTGGACCATGGTGGCGGCGATCCGGCGGGTGATGATGCCGACCGTCTTGACCAGCCCGACGGCCACGATGGCGGCCGCCGCGGCCACCGCCGTCCCGGCCCGCAGCTGGCCGCTCTCGAACCGGGGCGTCACCGCCCGGTCGACCACCTGGCCGAGCACCCACGACTGGGCCACCGTCCCGACGGCGTAGACCGAGGCCCCGATCACGGCGACCACGAACGGCCGCGGGTGCAGCGCGACCTGGCGGCGGATCACGCGCAGGCCGCGCCGGAGCAGGCGTCCCTGCGGGGCGGTGGGGGCTGTGGTGCTCACCCGGCCATGGTGCCGGAAGACGCCGGCCCCATAAAAGGGAGTTTCGAGGCGCCCAGGTGGGCCAGGACGGCCGCGGCCGTCCTGATCCCGGTGTGGAAGCGCTCCAGGTCCAGGTTCTCGTTGGGGGCGTGGTTGGCCTGGTCGGGGTTGCCGAGGGGGATCCCGAAGGTGGGCAGGCCGAGCACGCCGGTGAACACGTGCAGGGGGAGGCTGCCCCCCAGCACCGGCACGAGCAGCGGGTCGGCCCCCTGGGCGGCGGCCATGCCGGCCCGGATGGGGGCGGTGAAGGCCGAGCCCATCGGGGTCCGCGACGGCTCCATCGAGCCCTGGCGGACCAGCTCGACCCCGGGGGCGTGGCGCCGGACGTGGGCCTCCAGCTTGTCGTAGACGTCGGCCGCCCGCTGGGCGTGGACCAGGCGCACGTCGCACTTGGCCACGGCTTCGGAGGGCAGGACGGTCTGGGTGCCCTGGCCGCCGTAGCCGCCGTGGAGGCCGTTGATGGTCAGGGTCGGCCAGGCGGCCAGCCGCTCGGCGAAGCCCCGCCCGGCCGGCGCGTCCAGCTCCTCCAGCCCCAGGTCGGCCTTGACCGCCTCCAGGTCGACGGGCAGCAGCTCGAGCGCCGCCCGCTCGGCCGCCCCCAGCGGCTCGACCTCGTCGCCGAACCCCTCGACCGTGATCCGGCCGTCGCGGTCCCGCATGGTGGCCAGCAGGTGGACCAGCGTCCACAGCGGGTTGGGGACGACGCCGCCCCAGTTGCCCGAGTGCAGCGACCGGTTGGCCCCCCGGGCCCGCAGCTCGAAGCTGGCGATCCCCCTGACCCCGAACACCAGCCGCCAGCCGCCGGCCGGGTCGACCGGTCCGTCGCTCCAGACGACCAGGTCGGCGGCGAGCCGCTCGCGTTCGCGTCGGGCGAAGCCGGCCAGGTGGGGCGAGCCGATCTCCTCCTCGCCGTCCAGCAGCACCTTGACCGTGCAGGGGAGCTCGCCCCGGGTGGCCAGCAGGCTCTCGATGGCCAGGAGCTGGGCCAGGTGCTGGCCCTTGTTGTCGGCGCCGCCGCGGCCGTACAGGCGGCCGTCGCGGACCTCGGGCTCGAACGGCGGGCTGGTCCAGGCGTCCAGCGGGTCGGGCGGCTGCACGTCGTAGTGGCCGTAGATGAGCACGGTGGGGGACCCGGGCGGCCCGGGCCGGTGGCCGAGGACCAGCGGCCAGCCGGCCGTCTCGGCCACAGTCGCCTCCAGGCCGGCCGCGGCCACCAGGTCGCGGGCGTGGCCGGCGGCCTCGGGCATGCCCTGGCCGGTGGCGCTCACGCTCGGGACCCGGACCCAGCCGGCCAGGCGCTCCACGAACGACGCCCGGTTGGCGTCGACGTGGGCGAACACGTCGTCCAGCCGGGGCCCGGCCGGCCCGCTCAACGTTTCCGCGGCGTGGAAGCCTCGGCCTTCAGGCCGGGGCGGAAACGCCGCTTCCTCCCTTCGTTGTCGCAGGTAGGCGCTATGTTGAGCACATGAGCCGCTATCGGTTGCACCCCACGCCTGCGCAGGAGGAAGCGCTCTTGGGCCACTGCGCGCACGCCCGGTACGTGTGGAACCTGGCGGTGGAGCAGCGGTCGTGGTGGCAGCCCGGCCGCCCAGCACCAGGGTTCGCCACCCAGTGCCGGCAGCTGTCCGGGGCCCGGGCCGCGTTCCCGTGGCTGGCGGCGGGCAGCGTGATCGTGCAGCAGCAGGCGCTGCGGGACTTCCACGCCGCCTGGGCGAGCTACTTCGCCGCGCTCAGGGAGTGGCGCCGCCGCTACGTACGGACCGCGCCGGACGAGCGGCCCGACCCGCCTGGCCAGCCCAGCTGGCGCAAGCGCGGGCTGGACGAGGGCTTCCGGATTGTCGCGACTGGACCGCAGGATGTGCAACGGCTGAATCGCAGGAGGGCGCAGGTGCTGGTCCCCAAGCTCGGCTGGGTCCGCTTCCGCTGGTCCCGGCCGGTGCCCGAGGCGAGGTCCTACCGGGTGACCCGCGACCGCGCCGGCCGCTGGCACGTTGCCTTCTGCGCCGTCCCCCCGCCGATCCCTGGACCCGGGACCGGGGAGGTCGTGGGGATCGACCGGGGGGTGACGGTGACGCTGATGCTGTCGGACGGCCGCCGCTACCAGGCCCCGGCCGACTGCGGCGTCGAGCGGCTGCAGGGCCGGCTGGACCGGGCCAGGCGCGGCTCCATCCGTCGCGCTAAGCTCAAGGCGCGGCTGGCTCGGGCGCACGCGCGCAACGCTGACGCCCGCCGGGACTGGGTGGAGCAGCGGTCCACCCAGATCGCGCGGGGCTACGACCTGATCCGCATCGAGGACCTGAACGTACGGAACATGACCCGCTCCGCCAAGGGCACGGTCGAGCGACCAGGCCGCAACGTGCGGCAGAAGGCGGGGCTGAACCGGGCGATCCTCGCCTCCGGGTGGGGCATGTTCGCCGCCCGGCTGGAGCACAAGGCAGCAGGACGGTTGGAGAAAGTGGACCCCGCGTTCACGAGCTGGCGTTGCTCGGAGTGCGGGACCGTAGACAGGAAGGCGCGTGAGAGCCAAGCCGTCTTCCGGTGCCGGTCCTGCGGGTACTCGGCCAACGCCGATCTGAACGCTGCACGGAACATCGCGGCGGGACACGCTGCGCGGGGAGGCCGGGGGTTGCCCCGGCCGTCGAACTGCGAACCTCAACTGCCGACCTTCCATGTCGCGTAGTTGGAATCCCCGCCCTTCAGGGCGAGGAGGATGTCAAGGCGTGTTGGGGTCGAGCCACAGGTTGGTGATGTCGGGGTTGCTCAGCCAGGGGGTGAAGGTCCAGTTCCGGACCCGGGAGGACCAGAAGAACGTCTCCCGGTCGTAGACCAGCGGCGCCCAGGCCGCGTCCTCCATCACCAGCCGGTCGATCTGCCCCCACAGGGCGGTCCCGGCCTGCTCGTCGCGGGCCGCGTAGGCCTGGTCGATCAGCTGGTTGACCTTGGGGTTGTCGTAGCTGCCGTAGTTGTTGTTGGAGGTCGGCCTGATCAGGCGGCCGTCGAGCAGGACACCGACCGAGCGCGCGCCGTTGCCGGGCACGTCCGGGCACCAGCGGGCCGCACCCAGGTGATGCTCGTCGCGCTTGGCCCGCAGGCGCAGCGACTTGCTGTAGGCGTCAAGGCCGTCGTAGAAGGTCGGGTCCAGCTTGATCCCGGCCCGGCCCAGCGACGACTCCAGCACCTCGTACAGGGCCTTCCACCTGGGCTCGGACCGCCCCACATAGGTCAGGGTCACCCCGTTGGGGTAGCCGGCCTCGGCCAGCAGCGCCCGGGCCTTGTCGGGGTCGCCGGCGGCGTCCTGGGAGGGGTACAGGTCGAAGGCGCTGTAGCCGGCCAGGGTGGGGGAGAGCACGGTCGAGGCGGGCGCGCCGGCGTACGCGCCCCCGATGGCCAGCACCACCGCCTGGCGGTCGATGGCGTAGTTGACCGCCTGGCGGACGGCCAGCTCCGTGGTCGGCCCGGCGTCCATCTGCATGGTCAGGTAGTGGACGCAGCCGGTCGTCTCG
>CALGFH010000186.1 GCA_937881255.1 uncultured Actinomycetes bacterium | reverse complement strand
GTGACCTCGATGGCGAACTCGATCGTCCAGGGGCCGTCGCCGGCGTCGGGGCCGGGGCGGCCGGGGAGCGGGGCGTCGGGGGCGGTGGGGAGGGGGGTCGGGTGGTTGGGGCGGCTGCGGTAGGTGTGGTCGCCGGTGCCCCAGTCGTCGAGGCCGAGGTAGGGCTCGCGGACCATCCCGGCCGGCGAGCCGTCGCCGTCCTCGCCGGTGGCGGCGACCGACAGGACGGAGCTGGGGTTGAGGACCAGGTCGAACCGCTGGTCGAGCTCGAACCGCTTGCCGTCCTGGACGTCGGCGGCTCCCTCCTCGGGCCAGCGGGCCGCCTGGTCGCCCACGGTCAGGTGCAGGGCCAGGCGGCCGTCGACGGCGTCGGCGTCCTCGACGGTGACGGCGGTGAAGGTGACCGTGACCCGGGAACGGCGGGGCGGGGGGATCACGGTGACGCCGACCTCGTCGACCGCGCCCGGCTCGCCCGGGGGGATGCCGAGCCAGCAGCCCTGCTCGGAGAGGTAGCCGGCGGCGATGGCGTAGCTCCCGGCGACCGTGCCGAAGCCGTCGCTGGCCTTGAACACCGCCCGCTCCTCGCCCGGCTCCAGCGGGGTCGGGTCGCCGTCGCCGCCCAGGAAGCGGTCGAGGTTCTCGCCGGCCGGGCCGCGCACGGCCAGCCGCAGCTCGGACAGGTGGGCCCGGTAGTCGCCGTAGTTGCGGGCGGTGAACTGGGCGACGAAGTTCCCGCCGAGGGTGGGCGTCCAGGAGTTGACCCAGATGCCCTTGGCCGCCCCGAGGTCGATGTAGGGCGGGCGCTCGCGGGCGTAGTCCTGGAGGAACAGCCCGCGCCAGGGCCCGTCGCCGGCGCTCGCCGCCCAGTGCCGGCCCTCCGGGTCGAACCCGAGCACGACCTCGTCGTCGGGGTGGTGGCTGTCGTAGACGAACAGCCGGATCGGCGGCCCGGCGCCCGGCCCGGGGCCGTCGTCGTCGTAGCCGTAGGCGACGACCTGGCGGTTGCCGCCCACCTCCTCCAGGGAGCGGGCGCCGACCAGGCCGAGCACCACCGGGCGGCCGGCGTCGATGCTACGCCGGACCCGGGGCAGCTCGTCGGCGGTCAGCCGGGCCACCCCCGGGGATGACCAGGTCGGGTGGTCCTCGGCCAGCGACCAGGTCAGGAACTGGCGGGCGCTCCAGGTGGCGAAGCTGTCGAACAGGCGCTTGTGGATGAAGTCGGCCAGGCGGGTGCCGTCGTCGGGGACGGCCCGGTCGGGGAAGTCCTCGGGGCGGTGCGAGGGCACCGGCAGGCCCGCGAACCAGTAGTCGAGCGCCGCGAACGCCATGCCACCGGAACGACCGTCGGTGGCCACCTCGCCATAGCCCGGGATGGTCACGACCTTGTCCACGAAGTCGTTGGCGAAGTGGAATCCGTGCGCGCGTGGATCGAATCCGGTTCTCGGCACAGGCCCCCCCTGAAGATCTTGCACCGGACGAATGTCGCGATCCTCGCTCCCGGTCCCCCTTCAAGGCAATAGTCCGAAGGCATCTAGTCAGATGACGTAGGCCGGTCGGCCGGGGGCGGCTCCTGGGTGGACAGGGAGACCAGGTGCGGCTTGGGGCGGTCGTCGACCATCAGCCGGAACACGTCGGGGCGGTTGTAGTGGCCCACCGGGTCGAACAGGCGCCGGCGGGCCCGGGCGGCGTCCAGGTCGAGCTCGGCGTAGAGGATGCCTTCCTCCCGGACCAGCGGCCCGGCGAGCACGGTGCTGTCGGGGCCGACGATCACCGAGTAGCCGTCCAGCATCCAGTCGCCGTGCGGCTCGGCCCCGCGCCACAGCCGCTCGCGGTCGGGCACGCTGTCGGGCACGTCGGAGAACCGGGCCGCCGGGCCGACCCCGATGACGTGGCAGACGCCTTCCCGGGCGATGTGGCGCATGCTGGCCACCCAGGGCTCGTGGGTGGCCAGGGTCGGCGCCACCCAGATGTCGACCCCCTGGGCGTACATGGCGAAGCGGGCCAGGGGCATGAAGTTCTCCCAGCAGATCAGGCCGCCGACCCGGCCCAGCGCGGTCTGGTGGACCTTCAGGTCCGAGCCGTCCCCCATGCCCCAGACCAGCCGCTCGGCATGGGTCGGGACCAGCTTGCGATGCCGGCCCAGGAGCCGGCCGTCGGCGTCGAAGTACAGCATGGCGTTGTAGACGGTGCCGCCGTGCTCCTCGCGTTCGTTGACCCCCATGACCAGGTGCACGCCGGCGTCGCGGGCGGCCGCGCCGAGGCGCTCGGTCACCGGCCCCGGGACCACCACCGACTGCTCCAGCAGCCGCAGGTGCCAGGCCGCGTCCTCGCCCGCCAGGACCTCGTCGACCCAGGCCGGCCAGGCGGGCAGGAAGGCCTCGGGGAAGACCAGCAGGCGGGCACCGTTGGCGGCCGCCTTCTCGATCAGGCCCAGCGCCTTCTGGAGGCTGGCCTCCAGGTCCAGGAACACCGGGGCGGCCTGGATGGCGGCCACCTTGACCTTCGGCTCCGTCACGGGACCTCCCCCGATCGTCGTCAGGGCTGGTGGCGCCGGCGGTAGGCCCGGGCCTTGCGCCGGTTGCCACACACCGACATGGTGCACCAGGTGCCGGACCGGTTGGTGGAGTGGTCGTAGAACAGCCAGCGGCAGCCGTGGTTGCGGCAGGGCTTGAGCCGGGACCAGGTGCCGTCGCCCATGGCGTCGACCACGACGGCGGCCAGCCGGGCCATGGCGCCGTCGACCCCGTCGGCGCCGGGGTCGAGGTGCCAGCCGCCGGCCGGGTCGAAGCGGGGCTGGAGCAGGGCCG
>CALGFH010000185.1 GCA_937881255.1 uncultured Actinomycetes bacterium | reverse complement strand
GGCCGCCTGGTCGACCTGCTCCTTGTCGCCGCGGCCCAGGTGCCGGGCCCCGCCGATGGCCGCCGCCTCGGTCGCGCGGACCAGCTCGAGCGCCAGGTTGCGGTCGGGCTCGGGCACGAGCTGAGCCTGTTCGGTCACGGCGAACCTCCCGGTGACGATGCGATGGCTGTGCATAGGATCGGGTATGGCGGCCCTGGATGTCATGCCCCGCTCGGGGCCGGGGCGGCGGCCAGGGCCGGGGCCTCGGGCCAGGGGGTGGCGCCCGGGCTGCCCAGGAGGTTGGCCTCGACGTGGTCGAGGGCCAGGCGGACGGCGCCGGTGACCACGGCCTGGTCGCCGAGGGTGGACATGGCCAGCCGGGGCGGGGTGTCGATCAGGTCGGGGAGCAGCCGGGCGCGGATGCGGTCACAGAACAGGTCGCCGTCGTCGGCCACGGCCCCGGAGATCACCACCAGCTCGGGGTTGAGCATCCCGGCCAGGGCGGCCACGACGAAGGCCATCCGGTCGGCGACCTGGTCGACGATCTCGAGGGCGAGCTCGTCCCCGGCCCGGGCGGCCTCCAGGACCGTCGCCGTCTGCACCCGCGCCGGGTCGCCGCCGGCCATGGTCCACAGCAGCCGGCCCCGCCGCCGTGGCCGTCCGCGTGGGCCGAGCCCGGCCACGGCCTCGCCGCCCAGGGTCCGGACCAGGTAGGCGATGCCGTAGGTGCTGCCGACCCGGTCGATCTGCTCGAGGAAGCGGAGCTCGCCGGCGCCGCCGGCATGGCCGCGGACCGGCCGCCCGCCCAGGAACAGGCCGGACCCGAGCCGCTCGTCGGCCACCATCACCACCAGGTCGTCGACCCCGGCGGCGACCCCGCGCCAGCGCTCCCCCCGGGCGGCCAGGTTGGCGTCGTTCTCGAGCAGGACCGGCCAGCCGTGCCGGCCGGCGATCTCCGGGCCGATGTCGCGCCCGGGCAGGCCGGGCAGGTACGCCTCCCGCCCGGTCGGGCGGCCGTCGGCGCTCACCGGGGTGGGCAGGCCGACGGTGACGGCCAGGACCCGGGCGGGGTCGACGGCCGCCGACGACAGCGCCGCGTCGGCCGCCCGGCGCACGGCCGCCACCCGCTCGCCGGCCGGGACCGAGACGCTGGCCAGCGGCTCATCGGCCTCGGCAACCCGGTCGCCGCGGAGGTCGGCCAGCCGGACCCTCACCTGGTCGGTGGCGTCGATGCCGAGCACGAAGCCGGCCCGGCTCTGGAAGTCGTAGCAGCGGGCGGGGCGGCCGCGCCGGGCCTCGCCGGTGGGGGGGCGGCTGTCCATCTCCCTGATCCAGCCCAGCCGGATCAGGTCGTTGCAGACCACGTGCACGGTCGGCCGGGCCAGCCCGGTGGCGCTGATCAGGTCGCTGCCCGTCATGGGCCCCCCGGCCCGCAGGGCGTCGAGCACGGCGGACGCGGTCATCCGCCGCAGCATCAGTGACGTCGGCGTCGGCTTCTGCATGCTCGCCACCCGCGCTTGACACCTGGTTGTCACATGGGAGACTACAGGCGGAATGATTATCGCCCCTAATCTAATCGCTTCCAGATGGGGTGACAAGGGGTCGCCACGCTGGTCCCTGGCACGCATGGGGCGGTTTCAAACGGTGGGCACCGGGGCAAACGCAGACCGATGACCTGCTCCGCTCGGCGACAGGGCCCCTGCCGGTCACCACCGGCCGGTGGACTTCACATGCTGCCCCAATGCATGATCGAGACCGGTTGGCCACTTCGCCTCGCGAGCGCAGCGTCGCGGTTGTCCTCACGAAAGGGGCCGTGGACGTCTCGTTGATGGAAGCTGGTGGGCCAGCACGCCAGGTAGTGCGGTTGGAAACCCGGGAGGGGCAGGCCTGAGAGGGAACGGCCGACTACCGATGGTGCTGCGGCGTCAACGAAAGGGAGACAGAATGCGATGGCGTAGGTTGTTCCAGGGGATCGCGGTGGCGGCGGTGGCCATGCTGTTCGCCTCGGCGTGTCTCAGCGAGGAAGGCGGCGGTGGCGGCGGCTCGGACTCGGCCGCGGAAGGCGACGGCCAGGTCGAGATCCTGTTCGGCTTCGGCGGCGACCAGTCCAAGGGGTTCCAGGACGGGCTGAACGAGTGGGCGCAGGCCAACGGGGTCACGATCAAGTTCTCGGAGGCCTCGCAGTCCTTCGACACGATCGTCCGGACCCGGGTGCAGGGCAACAACCTCCCCGACATCGCCCTGTTCCCCCAGCCGGGCGTGATGCTGGACATCGCCAACAGCGGCAAGATGCAGGATCTCAGCGCCCTGCTCGACAAGACCAAGATCGAGTCGACCCTGGTTCCCGGTGAGCTCAGCGCCGGGACCGCGGCGGACGGCAAGCTGTACGGCGTGCCCATGAGCATGAACGTCAAGAGCCTGGTCTTCTACCCGAGGAAGGCGTTCGAGGCCAAGGGCTACAAGGCCCCGACCACCATCGCCGAGCTCGAGTCCCTGACCAACCAGATCAAGGCCGACGGCACGCCGCCGTGGTGCGTGGGCATCGAGTCCGCGGCCGCGACCGGCTGGCCGGCCACCGACTGGATCGAGGACTTCGTGCTCCGCTACGGCGGCCCCGAGAAGTACGACCAGTGGGTCAAGCACGAGATCCCCTTCAACGACCCGGTGGTCGTCCAGGCGGCCCAGGAGTTCGAGAAGCTCGCCCTGGCCGACGGCAACGTCTTCGGCGGCCGCAAGGCGGTCGTGAGCAACGCCTTCAGCACCGCGGCCAACCCCATGTTCTCGGACCCGCCCAAGTGCATGCTGCACCGCCAGGGCAACTTCATCACCCAGAAGGGCTTCTTCCCTGAGAAGGTCCGGGCCAACTTGGACGAAGAGGTCGGCGTGTTCCAGCTGCCGGGCACGGACGCGGCCAACAAGCCGGTCCTCGGCGGTGGCGACCTCGCGGGCGCCTTCAGCGACGACGAGGACACCAAGAAGGTCATGACGCACCTGACCAGCCCCGAGTTCACGTTCGCCGACCTGGCCGCGTCGAGCTGGATCTCGCCGCACAAGACCTTCGACACGAGCAAGTACCCGGACGAGACCACCAAGGCGATCGCCGAGCTCGCCTACCAGTCGACCGTGTTCCGGTTCGACGGCTCCGACCAGATGCCTGGGGCCGTTGGCGCCGGGACCTTCTGGAAGGGCATGACGGCCTGGATCAGCGGGCAGCAGGACCTGGACGAGGCCCTGAAGACCATCGAGGAGAGCTGGCCGAGCTAAGCGCCGGGTGGTGGGTGCACGGTCTCCGGGCCGTGCACCCACCAGATGCGGGCGGCGCGCGGCGCCATGAGCAGAAAGGAGCAAGTCGATGATCAGGCTGATCAACGCCTTGCTGGCGATCGTCGGTGGCGTGGGCGCCGCCCTGCTGCTGTACTGGGTCCTCAACAAGCTGGTCGAGACGTTTCCCGCGAAGTGGGAGGAGCGCCTCAAGCCCTGGGTCTTCATCGGGCCGGCGGTCGCGGCCATCGGCCTGTTCCTGGTCTACCCGGCCATCCGGACGTTCATCCTGAGCTTCGCCAACGCCCGGAGCACGGCCTGGGTCGGCTTCGAGAACTACAGCGACCTGCTCGGCTCGGAAGCCTTCCGGCAGACGCTCTACAACACCCTGCTGTGGATCGCGGTGGTCCCGGCGGTCACCGTGGCCCTGGGCCTCGGGGTCGCGGTCCTGGCCGACCGGCTGGGCCCCCAGTCGGAGAAGCTCTCCAAGTCGATCATCTTCCTGCCGATGGCCATCAGCGGGGTCGGTCAGGCCACCATCTGGCGCTTCATCTATGAGGCCCGCCCCGAGGGCGAGCCGCAGATCGGCCTCCAGAACGCCGTCTGGACCGCCCTGGGGTTCGACCCGGTGGCCTGGCTGCAGGTCGACACGCTGCACTTCAACAGCTTCCTGCTGATGATCATCCTGATCTGGGCCCAGGTCGGGTTCTCGATGGTACTGCTGTCGGCCGCGGTCAAGGGCGTGCCGGTCGACACCCTGGAGGCGGCCCGGATCGACGGGGCCAACGAGCGCCAGATCTTCTTCAGGGTGATCGTGCCGCAGATCTGGGCCACGGTGATCACGGTGTTCATCACCGTGCTCATCAGCGTCATGAAGATCTTCGACGTCGTCTACGTGATGACCAACGGCAACTTCAACACCGACGTGATCGCGGTCAACTTCTTCAACGAGCTGTTCCGGAACGGCAACAACGGCCGGGCCTCGGCCATCGTGGTCATGCTGATGATCGCCGTGCTCCCCGTCATCATCTACCAGGTTCGCCACTTCCGGGCCGAGGAGGCAGCACGATGACGACCACCGGAACCACTCCTCCGCCCACTCCGGTCCCCGGCGAGGTCAAGCCGCGGCGCGCGATCGCCAAGCGCGAGGACGCGGCGGCCCCCGGCGCCGGAAAGGCCAACTGGCTGGTCAAGCTCGCCCTGGTGATCCTGTGCTTCCTCTGGATCGTGCCGACGCTGGGGATCGTGGTGACCGCCTTCCGCACCCCGGACGCGGCCAACACCTCGGGCTGGTGGACGGTCATCACCTCGCCGCTGGACTTCACCCAGTACACCCTCTCCAACTACAGCCAGGCCTGGAACGAGGGGATGGGCAACGCCTTCATCAACAGCTTCGCGGTGACCCTGCCGGCGACCGTGATCCCGATCATGATCGCCGCCTTCGCGGCGTATGCCTTCACCTTCATGGAGTTCCCGTTCCGCGACTCGCTGTTCGTGCTCATCGTGGCCCTGCTGGTGGTGCCCAACCAGGTCGCCCTGGTGCCGCTGCTGCAGATCTACGGCAACGTCGGGCTGACCGGCCAGTTCGCCGCCGTGTACCTGGCCCACATCGGCTTCGGCATGCCCCTGGCCATCTACATCCTGCGCAACTACATGTCGACCTTGCCCAAAGCGGTGGTCGAGTCGGCCAAGATCGACGGGGCCAGCCACTTCAAGACGTTCTGGCGGCTGATCGTGCCCATGTCGGTGCCGGCGCTGGCCTCGTTCGCCATCTTCCAGTTCCTGTGGGTCTGGAACGACCTGCTGATCGCCCTGCTGTTCCTCGGCCCGGGCGAGAAGGAGGTCGTCACCGTGACCGTGGCCGGGCTGGTCGGGTCGCAGAACCAGGGCTGGCAGCTGCTGACCGCCGGCGCCATCATCAGCATGATCGTGCCGGTGCTGGTGTTCATCTCGCTCCAGCGGTTCTTCGTCCGCGGCCTCACCGCCGGGTCGGTCAAGGGGTAGATCGGGAGGCAGGGAGACCCACCGCTGAGCCTGCGGCTGCCCGGGCACTGGATCTGGGACTTCTGGTTCGCCGCCGATGGCGGGGACGTGCATGTCTTCTTCCTGCACGCCCCCCGTGACCTGGGCCATCCCGACCTGCGGCACAGCCACGCCCAGATCGGCCACGCCGTGTCCCAGGACCTCCGGAGCTGGGAGGTCCTGCCCACCGCGGTCAGCCCGGGCCCGCCGGGCGCCTTCGACGACCAGGCCACCTGGACCGGCAGCGTGCTGGAGGCCGGTGGGCGCTGGCACATGTTCTACTCGGGCATCTCGACCCGGGAGGGTGGCCGCGTGCAGCGGGTCGGCCTGGCCACCTCCGACGACCTGCTCACCTGGGAGCGCCAGCCGCTGGTGGTGGAGGCCGACCCGCGCTGGTACGAGACCGCCCGCGAGCACCCGCGCGGCGAGGAGACCTGGCGCGACCCGTGGGTGTTCTGGGACCCGGCCGGCGGCCGGTTCCACATGGTCGTCTGCGCCCGGGTCAACCACGGGCCCGCCGACGGGCGCGGCGTCCTCGGGCACGCCTCCTCGGCCGACCTGCGCACCTGGGAGGCTGGCCCGCCGCTGTCGGCCCCGGGCGAGTTCGGCCAGCTGGAGGTGCCGCAGCTGGTCCAGCTGGGCGGGACCTGGCGGGCCATCTTCTCCGCCTGGTGGACCGACCACAGCGCCGTCCGCCTGGCCCGGCCCGGGGTGGTCGCCGAGGGCGGCACCCACTACCTGGCCGCCCCCGATCCGTTCGGGCCCTACACCCTGGACCGGGACGCCTTCCTGCTCGGCGACCAGCAGGTCAGCTTCTACGCCGGCCGGGTCCTGCGCCACCGCGACGCCTGGTGGCTTCTCGCCTGGCGCCACGTCGACGGCCAGGGCCGCTTCTTCGGCGAGCTCAGCGACCCGATGGCCCTGACCGTCGACCAGGCCGGGTCGCTGTGGGTCGCGGACGGCCCGCCGCCGGCCCGGGACCGGGAGGCTCCAGCAGCCGGTGGCGAACCGCGCGCCGCCGGCGATCGCTGAGCCCGCCGGCGCGGAGGACGGCCCTGACGTCGACCGCCTCCAGGGTGGCCAGGATGACCTCGCGGGCGGTCGTGCCCCGCCGGGCCAGGGAGCCGGCCGGGCCCGGGCCGACCCGGTGCGCCCCCGAGGACCGGGCCCGCAGCGATTCGAGCCGCGGGTTGCTCAGCTCGTAGTCGTCGGCGATCACGTCCGGGGCCACCCCGGCGAGGGCGAGCAGCAGCAGCGTGACCAGCCCGGCGCGGTCGCGCCCGACGGTGCACCCCCCCACCGGGTCACCCGCCCATCGGCGGCGGGCAGGCCCCCCAGGTCGCGCACGTTCAGGCAGCCCTCCCAGTCGAGGTGCCGCCCGGCCGCCGTCATCGGAGGGGCTGCTCCTCGCTGCCCAGGTAGGCGTGTCGGACAACGTCCAGCAGCTCGGTGTCCCCGGGGAGCTCGACCCCGTCGATCGCGGCCAGCGGCCGCCCGGGGACGATCGAGTTCATCAGCACCGCCGACCGGAACCGGCCCAGGTCGTCGCGGTGCACGGGACGGGTGGCCGACGGGACGCCCTCGCGGGCCAGCCCGGCCTGCACCAGCTGCATGGTGATCCCGCGCAGGGCCGGGGCGGCCGGCCACACGACCCGCTCGCCGTCGAACAGGCACAGGTTCCAGATCGACCCCTCGGACACGAAGCCGTCGCGGTCCACGAACAGCACGTCGTCGAAGCCGTCGCGCCGCGCCCGCCGCCAGAGGTACACCAGCCCCAGGGTGGCGACGTGCTTCACCTCGGGCAGGAACCGCTCGTGCACGTCCGTCCGGACCCGGACCGGCGTCGTTCCCGCCTCCGCCGGCGGGCCGGCCCGGACCAGCACGTCGGGCTCGACGGGTCGCCCGGCCTCGACCGCCGCCTCGTCCCGGGAGAACAGGTTGATCTGCAGCGACAGGTCCCCAGGGAGGCCGTCGGTGGCCTGGCGCAGGTAGCTCAGGACCCGTCGGCCGTCCACCGCCCGGCCGAACAGCTCCAGCGAGTCCCGGCCCAGCCGCTCCAGGTGCAGGTCCAGCCCCCGCACCCGATGCCCACGCACCTGCATCGAGGTGAAGTGCCCGTACCCGGCGAACGCCAGCTCCTCCAGCGTCCCAGGCTCGGCCGCCCGCCCGTTGAGCTCGACCCGGTGCAGGGTCACACACTCCGTCCCCGGTCGCCGACCGGCATCGTCCGCCCTCCTCGGTCTGGTCCCTGTCGCCTCGTCGGCTCCGGCGAGACCGGTGGCGCCTTGCCGGTCTCGCGGTGGGTCGGAGGTCAGGCGGTCTGGCAGCAGCCGGGCGGGCAGTCGTCGCACGGGCAGTCGGGCATGGACGGGTCCTGGGCCAAGGTGGTCACCTCCTCTCCGGGGACTGGCAGGGGGTCGGGAGAGTCGTCGGCGCACCACCAGGCCATGGCCGCGGTGGTCGCCTCCGGACAGGACGGGTCGGGCTGGCGCTCCAGCAGCCGGGTCAGGTCGGCCTCCAGGGCCCGCAGGCGCGCCAGCTCGGCCCTGACCTCGGCGAGCCGTTCGCGGAGCAGGGCCTCGGTGTGGCCGCAGGGGCACTGGCCCTGGTCGGCGACCTCGAGCAGCTCGCCGATCTCCCGCAGCCGCAGCCCGGCCCGCTG
>CALGFH010000184.1 GCA_937881255.1 uncultured Actinomycetes bacterium | reverse complement strand
ATCGACTGGTGGAGCTCCTGGAGGTCAACGGCACCTTGTCCGTCGGGCCGCCCAAGAGCGCCGCCCATCGCTGCTCCGGACTAGCGATCATCGTCGGCGAGTTCCTTGATCGGGGTGTCGGGGTCGACCAGCCGGGCGAGGTCCACGTTCCGTCCGCTGCGGATCAGCGCCTGGATGGGCTCAGCGACGTCCCGGACATTGACGTTCATGCCGGCGACCACATGCTGATGGCGCACCCAGAAGGCGACGAATTGGCGCGTCGCCGGATCACCCCGAACCACCACGCGGTCGCTCGCGGTGGCCAGCCCCGAGTACTCCATGCTGACGTCGTACTGGTCGGAGAAGAAGGAGGGGAGCTGCTCGTAGCGGGTGGGGAGGCCGAGCATGGCGCGGGCGGCAACTGGCCCCTGGTGCAGTGCGTTGGCCCAGTGCGCGACACGGAGGCGGGTCCTTAGGAGGGGGTGCCAGGCGGCAGCGACGTCGCCGGCGGCGTAGACGCCGGGCGCGATGGTCTCCAGCCACTCGTCGACCAGCACGCCGTCCCCGCCGGCGATCCCGGCCGCCTCGGCCAGCTCGGTCCGCGGGATGGCACCGATGCCGATCAGCACCAGATCGCAGGGGAGCGTCCTCCCGTCGCTGGTGACGACGGCTTCGACGCGGCCGTCGCCCCGGAAGGCGTCGACGTCCGTCCCGAGCGCGAGCCGGACGCCCTGCTCGGCATGGAGGTTGCGGTAGAAGCACCCGATCTCGGGGCCGAGCACCCGAGCCAGCGGCACCGCCTCCGGGCCGACAAGGGTGACGTCGCGGCCGAGCTGGCGTACCGAGGCGGCGACCTCACAGCCGATCCAGCCGGTCCCGACCACGACAACGCGTGCGGCGCGCCCCAGGGCGGCGACGAGACGGTCGGCGTCGCGCCGGTTGCGGAGGTGGTAGATGCCGTCGAGATCGGCTCCGGGGCGGCGCAGGCGGCGCGGGGCGGCGCCTGTGGCCAGCAGCAGCCGCCGGTAGCTGATGCGCTCGCCGGAGGCGAGCTGGAGCCGACGGCCTGGCGGGTCGATGGAGCGGACCCGGGCCGAGGTGTACAGCTCGATGTTGTGAGCTGCGTAGAAGCACGCGTCGTGGAGGTAGAGCGAGTCCCGGTCGGCCTCGCCGCGCAGGTACGTCTTGGACAGTGGCGGGCGGTCGTAGGGTCTCTCGGCCTCCTCGCCGAGCATGACCAGACGGCCGTCGAAGCCCTCGGCGCGCAGGGCCTCAGCCGCCTTGGCGCCGGCCAGGCCGGCCCCGACGATGGCGAAGGTGGGTGTGGTTGGCATGGTCTCCCGGGAGTGGTCAGCCGTTCCGGAGCTTGACGCGGCGGGTGAACAGCGGTCACGGCATCGCCGTTTCACACGAGGAGCGGTCTGCCCCTGGTACCGTTAGGCGTCCACCGGGATCGGGTAAGCGCACTTGGGTGAGGCTGAGCGCGCTGTCCTGCCGGGCACTCCTCTGCCGAGCGCCCACCTGTCGGGCCAGCGGGGGAAGCACCGTCATGGACAACGCCGAAGAGCTCACCGCGATCTCGCTGCTGGTCGAGCCCGTCCGCTGGCGTCTCTACACGTATGTGCGGTCGTCGGGCACGGCGGTGGGCCGAGACGAGGCGGCCAGGGCGGCCGACATCTCCCGCAGCCTGGCCTCGTTCCATCTCGACCGAATGGCGGAGGCCAGGCTGCTCGAGGTGGAGTACCGGCGGTTGTCCGGCCGCACCGGGCGAGGCGCGGGGCGGCCGGCCAAGCTCTACCGGGTGGGGGCCAGGCACTTCGCGGTCTCGCTGCCGGCGACCCGCTACTCGCTGGCAGGCCGAATCCTGGCGGCTGCGATCGAGGAGAAGCGGGCGGACGAGGACGGCTCGGCCGCGGTCCGCCGCGTGGCCGGGCGGATCGGAGGCGAGGTGGGTGGCGACCTGCGCGACCAGGGCGCCTCCCGCGCGGACGCCCCGCTGGCCGTCGCCGAGCGGGCCGCACGGCAGCTCGGCTACGAGCCGGAGCCTCATACCGACCGGATCGAGCTGCGCAACTGCCCGTTCGACGAGCTGGCCGAGTCCCACCGCGAGCTGATCTGCCAGATGAACCAGGCCCTGCTTGCCGGGCTGCTGCCCTCGCTGGGCGCCGATGGCGTTTCGACCGAGCCCGTCCAGCGCCGACCCGGCGTCTCCTGCTGCGTGCGGATCACCCCGTCGGGCTGAGACGCGCCCGCCGGATCCGCGGCCGGATGCCGTCACGGCCCCGGCCGGTCCGCCGTGGCGGTCGAATTCGAGGATCGAGCCGGTGGCCCGGCGCCGGGGGTGGTCGTGGCGAGCTCGAGGAGCTGCTCGGCCAGGTCGCGGTGTTCCCCGAACGGGGCCACCCGGAGGTAGCTGCGAAGGCTCGGTACCGCGGCCTTGGGTTGGCGCAGACCCATGAACAGGATGAGGCCCTTGGCGTACAGGGCCTCGGGGTGGCGTGGGTCGGCGGCCAGGGCCTGCTCGACCGAGCGGAGCCCCGGCTCGGGCAGGCCGGACCGGAACAGGAGCAGGCCGAGCTGCGTGTTGGCCTCGACGTTGCCCGGGTCGAGCTTCAACGTGCCCAGGTACGCCACCGTGGCTTCCTTGAGCCGCCCGGCGTCCAGGTAGCGCTCGGCGAGGCTGAGGTGGGCGGCGACGTCGCCTGGGTGCTCACGTACCCGCCGCTCCAGGCCCTCGAGTGGCGCCGCGCCCGGACTCGCCGGGGCGGCGTCTCCGGTCGCCGCTTGTCCGGTGATCATCTGGCCGGTGCCACGGTCGCCGACCGCGCCGTCCAGCAGCGCCGCCGCCCCGGCCACCACGACCACGCCGACCAGCGCGGCCACCGCCCGGCGTGGCCAGCGCGGGCCTGGCAGCCGGCCGCCGGGGCGGCGGCGGGTCGCGCCTGACGGCGCAGGCCGGCGAACCTCGCGCAAGCCCCCGGCCAGCTCGCCGGTCCCTTCCCGGGCGTCGAGCGCCCGCAGGACCGCCACCGCTCTGGCCTCCGCCTCGGCGCGGGCGTCACGGTAGCCGGCCTCGTCGAGCTTGCCTGCCCCCCGGTCCTCATCGAGGTCGCGCAGGTGGCGGAGGGCTCGGCGGCGCTCGTCCTCCAGCGGGTCGGCGAGCCGCTGAAGCGCCGCCGCCGAGCCCCGATGGTAGGGCCACAGCACGGCGATGGCGGCGATAGCGGTGAGCCCGACCGCGACCAGCAGCGTGAGCGGGGTCACGGCGGGTCCTCCTCGAACCGCGCGAGCGCCCGCTCCAGCAGCACCTTGTCGGCGCCGGACGTGCCCGGTGCGGAGGGCGACGACGCTGCTGGTGCGGCTCCGCGGGCCCGCCACCGGCGCACGGCCAGCACGGCGGCCAGCGTGCCGCCGGCCAGCAGCAGGGCAGGCGCCACCCAGGCGACCAGGCCGACGCCGCGGCGGGCCGGCACGAGCAGGACCGACTCGCCGTAGGCGGCCACGAACTCCTGACGGATCGCCTCCGGGCTCTTGCCGGCCGCCAGCCCCTCGGCGATCTGGTTATGCATCTGCCGGGCGAGCGGGGCAGGCGAGTCGGCCACCGACAGGTCGCGGCACACAGGGCAGCGGAGCCCGGTGGCGATCGCATGCACCCGTTCGGCGGGCGTGGATGCCGGTGCCGGCCCGCGGGCGGCGACCGCGGCCAGGGCACCGAGCGCCACCAGCAGCACCACGGCAAGGCCGACGGCCGGACGAGTCCAGGCCCGAGCCGTCCGGGACGCTGCCGCCTGGTCGGCCATGCCTATCGTGACCCCGCGGCGGGCCTACCCGGTTGCCGCGCGGACCCCTCGGGAAGCACGCGGGTGATCTCCCGCACGAGCTGGTCGTAGGTCACCGGGCCGACGTGCTTGGCGGTCACCCGCCCGTCCGGGCCGATGACGAAGGTTTCGGGGATGCCGTAGACGCCGTAGGCCAGAGCCGTCCGCGAGCCCGGGTCGGCCACGACCGGCCAGCTGGTGCCCGTCCCGGCCAGGTAGGCGAGCGCGCTGGGGTGGTCGTCCTGGAAGTCGACGCCGACGAGCACCACCCCGGCGTCGCGGAAGCGGTTCCAGGCAGCGCTCAGGGCTGGGTGCTCGACCCGGCACTCGGCGCACCAGGAGGCCCAGAAGTTCACCACCACGACCCGACCCCGTAGGTCGTCGAGGCGCACCGTGCGGTCCCCGTCGAGCGTGCGCAGGGCGAAGTCCGGGGCGGCCCGCCCCAGCAGCGGCGAGCGGATGGCGGCCGGGTCCCGCTGGAGGCCGGCCGACAGCAGCCAGGCGGCGAGGGCCACCGCGGCCACGACCGCGGCAAGGAGCAGCGCTCGCCTGGGACGACCCTGGCCGGCGGCGGCGCTCGCAAGCGCCGCCTCGGTCCGGGCGCCGCCGGTCATCCTCGATCCACCACGGCTGGCTCCCGGCGTCGCGCCGACGGGAGGACGGCTGGCCGCGGCGCCGCGGGATGCCGCCGGGTCGGCCAGACCGCCAGCAGACCGCCGAGCACCATCACGGCGCCGCCGACCCACAGCCAGGTCACGCCCGGGTTCAGGAAGAACCGGAAGGTGGCCCGCTCGCCTTCCTGTTCGACGCCGACCACCGACGCGTAGAGGTCGCGCAGTGGGCTGGTGCGGATCGAGGGGGTGCCGATCGGCTCGGACGCCGACGGGTAGAGGTTCAGCGAGGGGGTCATACGGCCCAGGTCGCGGCCGTCTCTGGCCACGCCGACGTCGGTGACCAGCACGGTTCGCTGCGGCTGGCGCAGCGTCCGCATGCCCTCGTAGCGGAGGGTGTAGCCGGCGAAGCCGGCGGTGGCGCCGCGGGACAGCGTCAGGTCGGTCTGGCGGGCCAGGGTCGAGGAGGCGGTGATGGCGAGCGCCGCCAGGGCCAGGCCGACGTGGACCAGCAGGCCGCCATAGCGGCGCCGGCCGCGCAGCAGCGCCCCGAGCGCCGCCGCTGGCCGGCGGCGGCTGCCGGTCCGGACGGCGACGCGCAGGCCCGCGCCGATCTCGGCGAGGTTGGCGACCCCGACGAAGGTGGCCAGACCGAAGGCGGCAACCGCGGCGGGATTGCGGAGCCCGCCCACGGCCAGGGCCAGCACCAGCGCCGCGCCGGCCCCCAGTGGCAGCCGCAGGCGCCGCGTGAGCCGCTCGGCCGACCCACTCCGCCAGGGCAGCAGCGGGCCGACGCCGGCCAGGAACAGGAGCAGGAGCAGCAGCGGCACGGTCGTGCGGCGGAAGTAGGGGCCGCCAACGGTCACCTGCCGGCCTGAGGTGGCCTCCACCGCCAAGGGGAACACCGTGCCGAGCAGCACCACGAAGGTGAGCGTGAGCAGCAGCAGGTTGTTGCCGACGAAGCTGGCCTCGCGCGACAGCACGGCGTCGATCCGACCAGGGGCGCGGAGCCGCCAGGCTCGCGTGGCGATGAGCCCGAATCCTCCGGCCAGCACCAGCACCAGGAACCCGAGGTACATCGGGCCGACCGCCGATGTGGCGAAGGTGTGCACCGACAGCAGCACGTTGCCTCGGGTCAGGAAGGTGCCGAAGGTGGCGAGCGCGAACGCGCCCACCGCCAGGCTGAGGTTCCACACCGCGAGCATGCCGCGCCGCTCCTGCAGCATCACCGAATGCAGCAACGCGGTGGCCACCAGCCACGGCAGCAGGGCGGCGTTCTCCACCGGGTCCCAGGCCCAGTACCCACCCCAGCCGAGCACCGAGTAGGACCACAGCGCCCCGAGCAGCAGGCCGACCGTCAGGAAGCACCACACCGCCAGGGTCCAGCGCCGGGTGAGGGCGACCCAGCGGTCGGACAGGCCGTCGCTGACCAGCCCGGCGATGGCGAAGGCGAACGGCACGGTCAGGCCGACGAAGCCGAGGTAGAGGAACGGCGGGTGCACCGCCATCAGCGGGTGGTTCTGCAGCAGCGGCGTCGGTCCGCGACCGTCGGGCGGGGCGGCCAGGGTGGCGAAGGGCTCCGACGGGCCCGAGACCATGAGCAGGTAGAACACCGCCACCGCGTACATGACCGCGAGCGCCCCGGCCAGCGCCTCGGGCCGGTATCGGCGGAATCGGAAGGCGACCGCCGCCAGGTAGCCGGCCAGCACCAGGTTCCACAGCAGCAGCGAGCCGTCGTCGGCCGACCACAGGGCCAGCACCTTGAAGAAGCCGGGGGTCGCGCGGCTGGAGTTCTGGGCGACGTAGCGGAGCGTGAAGTCGTCGGACAGCAGCGCCGCCAGCATCGCTCCGTTGGCGGCGGCGACCACCGCCAGCAGCGCGAAGGCGGTGGTGCGGGCGCTCTCGATCGCCAGCGGCCGCTGCCGGCGCAGCCCGACGACCGCGGCCAGCAGGCCCCAGACGGCGAGGGCCAGCGCCAGCAGCAGGGCGTAGCGGCCCAGCCGGTCCACCTAGCCGCCCGTTTCCAGATCGGCCGGGCCAGGCACCTCGCCGGGGGCCGGGGGCCGGTACTCGTTGGAGTGCTTGACCAGTACCGTGTCGGCGTGGAACGCGCCGTCGCCGCCGAGGATGCCCTCCACCACCACGCCCTGGCCGGCCTGGAACAGGGAGGGCACGCCGCCGGTGTTGACCACGCTGGTGTGCGCGGCGCCGTCGGTGACCACGAAGCGGACCGAGGAGCCGGTGCGCTCCACCGAGCCGGGCAGGACGTAGCCACCGAGCCGTAGCCGCTCGCCGGTCGCCGACCGGCCGGCGACCAGGTCGCTCGGGGTCTGGTAGTAGACCAGGCTGCCGGACAGGCCTCTGGCGGTGACCCAGCCGAGCCCGGCCGCGAGCAGCACCACTGCGACCAGCGTCCTGGCCCGGCGCACGGCCTTCGGCCTTCCCCTCACCGGCGTGCCGGCCGACCGGTCAAGGCGGCGGTGCGGCGCCGGGCCCGCCGGGCCCGGCCGTGCAGCCGCAGCAGGTAGCCGCCGAGGGTGGCGGCGGTCGCCAGGTAGCCGGCGGCCACGTAGCCGAGGTCAGGCATCCGACCCCGCCCTTCCCTGCACGCCCACGACCGACGGGAGCTGCCCGTCCGACGGCCGGCCGCCGGTCCGCGCCGACAGCGCCTGGGTCGCGGCGCGCTCCTCGAGCCGGCCGACCCGCAGCCGCACGGTGATCAGATAGGCCCAGGCCAGGGTGAAGGCGGCCACGGCGACCAGGAGGGCGGCGAGCATGCTGCCGGCGATCGTCGGGGCGCCAGGCCGCAGCACGGTGGGCGCCTGGTGCAGCGAGCGCCACCACACCACCGACATGTGGACGATCGGCACGTCCACGAACCCGACCACCCCCAGCACCGCCGACCAGCGGGCCCGGCGGCCGGGACTGTCGGCCATCTGCCGCAGGGCCAGGTAGCCCAGGTAGACCAGCAGCAGGACCGCGGTGGTGGTCAGGCGCGGGTCCCAGGTCCACCAGGTGCCCCACACCGGCCTGCCCCACAACGCCCCCAGCACGATCGTGAGGGCACAGAACAGCACCCCGACCTCGGCCGAGGCGGCGGCCAGGCGGTCCCAGCGCGTCCGCGACGTCATCAGGTAGGCGACGCTGGCCACGAACACAGAAGTGAACGACAGGTAGGCCAGCCAGGCGGCCGGGACGTGCACGTACATCAGCCGCTGCACCTCGCCCTGGATGGCGTCGGGTGGCGCCACCAGCAGCGACAGCCCGGCGCTGGCGGCCAGCCCGGCGAGGGCCGCGCCCGCCAGGACCCGCTCCCCGCGCCGGCCGGTGAGCCTGGCCATCATCCGTTCGCTGCGCTTCATGGCGACCTCCGGGCAGGCAGGCCTGCCTACAGCGACTTCAGGTACTGGGCCAGGTCCCGCTTCTCCCCGGGGGTGAGGCCGAGCTCGAAGAAGCGGTCGTAGTGGTCGACCACCGCTCCGAGGGTGGCGAACCGGCCGTCG
>CALGFH010000183.1 GCA_937881255.1 uncultured Actinomycetes bacterium | reverse complement strand
CTGGTCCGGCCCGAGCACCTCCAGGACAGCCTGGAGACCTGCTGGGAGATCACCCGGGTGCTGGAGGGCGACCGCCGCTACCTGAACCTGTCGCCCAAGGGCGAGCCCCAGCTCGGCAAGCGCGGCCTGTACGGCTCCATCGGCGGCCGCAGCGACGCCCAGGAACGGCAGATGGCCATGCTCTGGGTGCTGAACCTGTCCGACGGCGGCCACAGCCTGCTGGACGTGGCCGAGCGCGCCGGGCTGCCGTTCGCCCTGGTCGCCGAGGCCGCCGCCGACCTGGAGGCCGCCGGCCTGCTGGCCGCGCAGGAGGGGTGAGCGGGCTGCGGCCGTTCCGGTTCCTGGCCCCGATGCCGCGGCTGGACCAGCCGGCCGGCCGCTGGCGCGACGCCGTGCGCCGGATCGAGGACCTCGGCTTCGCCACCGTGTCCATCTCCGACCACTTCACCAGGGGCTGGGTGATGGAGCCGGTGGTGGCCATGACCGCGGCGGCCGCGGCCACCGACCGCCTGCGGGTGCTGAGCCTGGTCCTGGGCAACGACTACCGCCATCCGGTGCTGGTCCACAAGGCCATGGCCACCCTGGACGTCCTCTCCGAGGGCCGGGTCGAGATCGGCCTCGGGGCCGGCTGGATGCGCAGCGACTACCAGGCCGCCGGCCTCCCCTACGACGAGCCAGCGGCCCGCATCGAACGCCTGGAGGAGTCGGTCGTGGTCCTCAAGGGCCTGTTCGGCCCCGGGCCCCTGACCTTCGACGGCGCCCACTACCGGATCGACGGGCTGGACGGCCTGCCCAAGCCGGTGCAGCGGCCGCACCCGCCGCTGCTGGTCGGCGGGGGCGGGCGGCGGGTGCTGTCGGTGGCCGGGCGGCACGCCGACATCGTCAGCGTCAACCCGAGCCTGCGCGACGGGGTGGTCACCGCCGAGCTGCTGGAGGACGCGACCGCCGAGCGGATCGACCAGAAGGTCGGCTGGGTCCGCGAGGCCGCGGCCGCCGCCGGCCGGCGCCCGGAGGAGGTCGAGCTCCAGCTGAACCTGCTCGTCTGCCAGGTGACGGGCGGGGCCGGCCAGGCCAGCCGGGCGGTGTCGAGCCTGGCCGGCGGGGCCGACCCGGGGCTGCTGGAGAAGTCCCCGGCCGTCCTTCACGGCAGCGTCGCCCAGTGCGTCGAGGCCCTCCAGGAGCGCCGGGAGCGGTTCGGGATCAGCTACGTCAACCTGGGCGGCGAGGTCGAGGCGGCGGCCCCGATCGTGGCCCGCCTGGCCGGCACCTGACCCACCGGGGCACCCCCTTGGGGTTCCCCGGACCCCTCCGGGCTTCAGAGGACCAGCTTGCGGGCCTGGAAGGCCTCGGCGTAGCGGCCGGGGGCGTTGCACTCGATCCCGCGCAGCCGCAGGGTCGCCCAGAAGGTGTCGTCGCTGAACCAGGAGCGGCCGGCCTGGCTGGGGAAGCACTTGCGCAGCAGCTCGACCTTGCGCTCGCCGTGCTCATGGCCGACGGGGACGTACAGGTTGGGCCGGCCAAGGTCGCCCTCGTACTTGGGGATCTCGTACTCGAGGATCAGGTGGTCGCGGAAGGTGTTCCAGGTCAGCTCGGCCACCAGCCGGTGGTCCTGGTGGCGGTCCTCCAGCCGGTGGGTCAGCACCAGGTCGGGGGCGACCTCCGCCTTGAGCCGCTCGAAGCGCTCCTTGACGGCCCCGCCGTCATAGGGGAAGAAGCCGTCCCGGAAGCCCTCGACCATCACCCTGGTGGCCCCGGCGCCGGCCAGGAAGGCGGCCGCGCTGTCGGCGGCCTCGCCGGCCCGGTCGCCGTGGCCGCTCAGCACCAGCCAGTCCACCGACAGGCCGGGGTGCTCGGCGACCAGGCGCAGGATGGTGGCCCCGCAGCCGATCTCGATGTCGTCGGCGTGGGCTCCGACGGCCAGCAGGCGCGGCGGGGCCCCGTCGGGGTGGGCCAGGCTCAGGCCGAGCACGCCGTCACCGCTGCCAGATGGCCCAGGCGGGCCGGCCGGTCTCGTACATCGACTCCAGCTGCTGCTGGTCCTTGAGGGTGTCCATCGGCGCCCAGAAGCCCTCGTAGCGGTAGGTGAGCAGGAGGTTCTGCTTGACCAGGCGCTGGAAGGGCTCCTCGACCAGCTCGTCGCCCTCGTCCAGGTAGTCGAAGATCTCCTTGCGCAGCATCATGTAGCCGCCGTTGATCCAGATGTCGGCCGCGTTGACGTCGTCGATCCGCTCGACCGTCCCGTCGTCGCCGGCCCGGACCACGTGGAAGGTGTAGGTCGGCTTCACCGAGATGAACGCGGCCACCGCGTCGCGGCGCAGGAAGTCGTCGACCATCTCGGGCAGGGGGGCGTCGGTGAGCACGTCGCCGTAGTTGGCCAGGAACACGTCCTCGCCCTCGACGTGGCGGCGGACGGCCCGGAGCCGCTGGCCGATGTTGGCCTGCAGGCCGGTGTCGGCGAAGGTGATGCGCCAGTCGTGGATGTCGCTGCCGAGCAGCTCGATGTGGCTGCGGTCGCCGCCGCCGTTGCCGTTGCCGCTGAGCACGAAGTCGTTGGACAAGGCCTCGTTGTAGTCGAGGAAGTACTGCTTGACCACGTCGGCCTTGTAACCGAGGCAGAGGATGAAGTCGCGGTGGCCGAAGTGGGCGTAGTACTTCATCACGTGCCACAGGATCGGCCGGTAGCCGATCGGCACCATCGGCTTGGGGATGCGCTCGCTGTGCTCGCGCAGCCGCAGCCCCAGCCCCCCGCAGAAGAGCACGACCTTCATGTCGTCACCAGCCGTTCCTTGTCGAGCACGGCCACCTCCGGGATGGGCACGACGAAGCGGGCGTCCCAGTCCAGGTCGGCGGTGAGCTGGGCGATGATCTCGTCCTTGAGGTTCCAGGGCAGGATCAGGATGTAGTCCGGCCGGGTCTCGGCCAGCTTGGACGGCGGGTGGATGGGGATATGGGTCCCCGGGGTGAAGCGGCCGTGCTTGTAGGGGTTGCGGTCGACCGTGTAGTCGAGGAAGTCGGTGCGGATGCCGCAGTAGTTCAGCAGCGTGTTGCCCTTGCCGGGCGCGCCGTAGCCGGCGATGCTCGCCCCCTCGCGCTTGGCCGCGATCAGGAAGTCGAGCAGCTGGCGCTTGGTCTCGGCGACCCGCTCGCCGAAGCCGGCGTAGGCCTCCGGAGCCTGGAGGCCGGTGGCCAGCTCCCGCTCCAGCAAGGCCCCGACCCGCTCGCCGACCGGCCCGCCGGCGTCCTCGTGCCGGCCCCAGATCCGCAGCGAGCCGCCGTGGCTGGCCAGCTCCTCGACGTCGAACAGGGTGATCCCGTGCCTGGCGAAGATCCGCTGGGCGGTCCCGAACGAGAAGTAGGAGAAGTGCTCGTGGTAGATGGTGTCGAACTGGTTGCCGTCCATCAGCCGGGCCAGGTGGGGGAACTCGACGGTGACCACCCCGCCGGGGGCCAGCAGCAGCTTGATGCCGGCCACGAAGTCGTTCAGGTCGGGCACCTGGGCGAGCACGTTGTTGGCCGCGATCAGGTCGGCCCGGCGGCCCTCGGCGGCCAGCTCGCGGGCCAGCTCGACGCCGAAGAACCGGGTCAGGGTGGGCACGCCCCGCTCCTCGGCGGCCGCGGCCACGTTCACCGCCGGCTCGATGCCCAGCACCGGCACCCCCATGGCCACGAAGTGCTGCAGCAGGTAGCCGTCGTTGCTGGCCAGCTCCACGACCAGGCTGTCCGGGCCGAGCCCGAGCCGGTCAGCGGCGACCTTGGCGTAGCGCTCGGCGTGCCGGACCCAGGAGTCGGAGTAGGAGGAGAAGTAGGCGTACTCGGTGAAGATCGCCTCGGGGGCGACGTAGCTCTCCAGCTGGACCAGCCAGCAGCGCTCGCAGACGTCGGCCCGCAGCGGGTAGAACGGCTCCATCTGGTTGCGCTCGCCCGCGGTCAGGAAGCTCTCGCACAGCGGTGACATGCCGAGGTCGCAGACCACCCGGGTGACCGGGGCGGCGCAGAATCGGCAGGGGTAGCCCCCCAGTTCGGTTCCCATTGCTATTCCGCCGCCCTCCGGTTGCGCTCGGCGGCTCCAAGATCGGTGACGTCGCCGTTGGGCGACGGGTGGTGGTCGGGCCGCTTGGGCGCCGGGCCGGCCGAGGGCCGCGGGTTGAGCGGCACCGGGCGGGTCTGGACCGGCTCCGGCTCGTCCGGCTCGGCCTCGAAGCTGGTGTCGCGGTAGCCGCCGAGGCGCAGCGACAGCGGGCTGCTGGTCCCGACCAGGACCACGCCCAGCTGGCGGATCCGGTCGCGGCGCAGGCCGCCGGTCGCCTCACGCAGCGACCGCATCCGGGTCACCCCGGCCCTGGCCACCAGCAGGGTGGCGTCGGCCACGCTGGACAGGGCGATGGCGTCGGCCGAGTTGCGGGCCGGCGGGGTGTCGAGGATGACCACGCCCATCTGGCGCAGGGTCTGGATGGTCTCATGCAGCCGCTTGGAGGCCAGCAGCTCCCCAGGGTGCTTGCTGGGCATGCCGGCCGGCAGGACCAGCAGGTGGTCGTTGATGGAGACCAGCAGGGCGATCGCCGGCAGCGGGTCGTCCTGGAGGGCCTCGGCCAGGCCGGGCAGCTGCCCGAGGCCGAGCAGCTTCTCGACCTGGGGCTGGCGCATGTCGCTGGAGACCAGCACCACCGCCCGCCCCTGGCGGGCCAGGGAGTGGGCCAGGTTGGCGGCCAGCATGGTCTTGCCGTCGCCGGGGTCGGCCGAGGCCACGGCCAGCACCTGGATGTCGCCGCCGAGGCCCTGGCGCTCCAGCGCGGTGCCGACCCGGCGGTAGTCCTCGGCGGCCGGGCTGAACGGCCGGTCGACCACCGGCATCGGCGTCCGCCGGACGCCGTTCTTGCGCACGGTCGCGACCAGCGGCAGGTCGGACGCCTCCTCGGCGTCACTGGGGCTGACCACCTTGGGGAAGGCGGTCTCGACCAGCAGCGCCGCGCCGGCCCCGAGGGCCAGCCCCAGCAGCAGCCCAAGGGCCAGGGTCACCTGCCGGCTCAACGGCGGCCC
>CALGFH010000182.1 GCA_937881255.1 uncultured Actinomycetes bacterium | reverse complement strand
CTCAGCCAGGCCGGCCGCCGCCTCCGCCGCAGCCTCCAGGTCCTCCAGGATCGGGCCAAGGGCCCGGACCCCGACCAGCGACCAGGCGGTGTCCAGGATGTCTTGGCTGGTCGCCCCGTGATGCACCCAGCGGGCGGCCTCCGGCCCGGCCTCGGTGGTGACCGCCTCGGTGAGCTCAGCGACCAGCGGCACCACCGGGTTCCCCGCCGCCACCGCCCGCCGACCCAGCTCGCCGGGGTCGAACCGGTCGGCCTGGCAGACCGCGCTGATGGCGGCCGCGGCCTCCTCGGGCACGAGACCGGCCCGGGCCGAGGCCATCGCCAGGGCCCGCTCAGCATCCAGCATCGCCTGCAGCAACGCCCGATCGGACAGCTCCGGGTCGGCGCCGGAGCCGGAGAAGAGCGGTCCGAGCAGGCCGCCGCTGTCGTCAGATGGCAAGGAAGGGGGTCTCCTGGTCGCCTTGCAGGCGGATGTCGAACCGGAGCCCGTCGCCGTCGGCGGCCGCGACCAGCCTGGCCCTAACTTGTGATTCCTTGATCGAGGCCAGCAGCGGGTCGGCGGCATTGGCCTCGGCCTCGTCCGGGAAGTAGATGCGGGTCACCAGCCGATGAAGCAGCCCCCGGGCGAACACCGACACATCCAGATGCGGCGCCTCGGTGCCACCATCCGGCGCCGGCAGCGGGCCCGGCTTGACCGTCCGGACCGCCCAGCAGCCCTCAGCATCGGTCGCACAGCGCCCGAACCCCCCGGACCCCGTCGCGAAGTGGCCATCGGGGTCGGCCTGCCAGGTCTCGACCAGGGCGTCGGCCACCGGCTCCCCGTCCCCGTCCAGCACCCGGCCACCGACCCGAACCGCCCCAGGGGTGCCCGCGGGCACCACCTCGGGGCCGTCCGGCCAGATGAGCCCGACGGCAAAGAAGGGACCGATCGTCTGGGACGGCGTCTCCGGCAGGCTCATCGGTCGTCGTCCTCGTCCTCCAGCGGCGTCGCCGCCCGGCCGGCCAGGACGATATCCCACCGGTAGCCGACGGCCCACTCCGCCACCGTGACGTCCAGGTCCAGCCGGGACACCAGCCGCTCCCGCGCCCCCTCGGGTACCGACTGGAAGATCGGGTCGAACGCGAACAGCGGGTCCCCGGGGAAGTACATCTGGGTGATGAGGCGCTGGGTGAACGCCCGCCCGAACACCGAGAAGTGGATATGGGCCGGCCGCCAGGCGTTGTCGTGGTTCTTCCAGGGGTAGGCGCCCGGCTTGACGGTCACGAACCGCCAGCGCCCCTGGGCGTCGGTCACACACCGCCCGGCCCCGCTGAAGTTCGGATCCAACGGCGCCGGATGGCGGTCACCGTCGTGGCGGTAGCGGCCACCGGCGTTGGCCTGCCACACCTCCACCAGCGTGTCCGGCACCGGCCGCCCATCGGCCTCCAGCACCCGCCCCTCGACCACGATCCGCTCCCCCAACGGCTCCCCACCATGCTGGGCGGTCAGGTCATGGTCGGTCTCGCCGACCCGACCCTCCCCCAGCAACGGCCCCGTCACCTCGGTCAGCCGATGCGGCAACGGCGTCAACGGCCGCAACGGATGGCGCAGCGCCGTCGAACGATACGCGGGAAAATCCAGCGGCGGATGGGTACCGGACATGTGAGGCCTCCTCCCAGCCAACGATCAAGGATAGGACGCCGGAGCACCGCGACGGCGGCACTCGGCGAGGGTGGTCGCGAGCAGGGCCACCGCCTCCTCGACCTGGCCGTCGGCGAGGTTGCCGTAGCCGAGCACCAGGCCGGGGCCGAACCTGTCGTCGTGGACCCGGTAGGTGTCGAGGTTGGCGACCCGCATGTCGCGGGTCGCGGCCCGGCTGACCACGGCGGCGCCGTCCACCGTGTCGTCGAGGAGGACCAGCAGGTGCAGCCCGGCGGCCACGCCGAGGAGGCGGGCGCCGGGCAGGCGCTCGGCCAGGCCGGAGACCAGCCGGTCGCGGCGCAGCCGGTACCGCTTGCGGGCGGCCCGCAGATGGCGGTCGTAGGCGCCGGCCTGCAGGAATTCGGCGAAGGTGAGCTGGTCGAGGGTCGAGGGCGCGGCCGGCGGGCCGACCGTGTCCCGGAACGGTCCGGTCCAGGCCGGGGGCGTCGCCACCCAGCCGATGCCCAGGGCCGGCGAGAGGGTCTTGGACAGCGACCCGAGCAGCGCCACCCGGGACGGGTCGGTGCCCTGGATGGTCCCGACCGGCCGGCGGTCGTAGCGGAACTCGGCGTCGTAGTCGTCCTCCAGGATCAGGCCGTCGACCCGGCGGGCCCAGGCCAGCAGGGCGCCACGGCGCTCCGCCGAGAGCACCACCCCGGTCGGGAACTGGTGGGTCGGGCTGACGATCACCGCCCGCACGTCGGGATGGTCCTCGAGGTCGCCGACCCGCAGCCCCTGGCCGTCGACCGGGACGGGCACGACCCGCAGCCCGGCGGCGACGGCGGCCTGGCGCAGCCGGTGCCAGCCCGGGTCCTCGACCGCGACGGCGCCGATGCCGGCCGCCCGCAGGGCCTGGCCGACCCGGTGGGTCGCGTCGGTGACCCCGCGGCAGATCGTCACCTGCGCCGGGTCGGCCTGGGCGCCCCGGACCCGGGCCAGGTACCCGGCCAGCACCTGCCGCAGCCGGGGGTGGCCGGCCGGGTCCGGGTAGCCCAGCTCGGCATAGGCCAGGGTGCTGGTGACCGAGCGGAGCGCCGCCACCCAGCGGGCCAGCGGGAACGACCGGAGATCCGGCAGGCCGGGCGCCAGGTCGATCCGCGGCGCCCGTGCCGGCGCCACCGCCGGCGGCGACCGGCCGGCCTCCTCGTGCTGGCCGAGGGGCCGCACCCGGGTGCCGGAGCCGACCCGGGCATCGAGGTAGCCCTCGGCGGCCAGCTGGGCGTAGGTCTCGGTGACGACCCAGCGCGAGCAGCCGAGGTCCCCGGCCAGGGTGCGGCTGGGCGGCAGGGCGCTCCCGGCCGGAAGGCGGCCGTCGCGGATCGCGTCGCGCAGGGCGCCCGAAAGCCGGGCGTGCAGCGGTCCGTCACGCCCCTCCCCCAGCTCCAGGAGCGTGTCCCACGCGAGATTGGTCTGGAATTCAGCCATCTGATCGGACCATACATCCACACCAATGATGGGGCTAGCCTGGACCCAACCACCGAAAGGAGCACCAGCGTGCGGCAGCTACCGCTCAGCGACGGCCGGGTCGAGCTCCGGGTGAGCCAGCTCTGCCTGGGCACGATGTACTTCGGCTACCGGACCGACGAGCCGACCTCGTTCGCCATCCTCGACCGCTTCCTGGAGGCCGGCGGCAGCTTCCTGGACACGGCCAACAACTACGGCCAGTGGCATGGGGACGCCGGCGAGAGCGAGCGGGTCATCGGCCGCTGGCGCCGGTCCCGGGGTCTCAGCGACGAGGTCGTGATCGCCACCAAGGTCGGCGCCAGGACCCTCGTGCCCGGCGACCCCAGCCCCCGGCACTGGCAGGGCCTCGGGGCCAAGACGATCCAGGAGGACGCCGAGACCAGCCTGCGCCAGCTCGGCGTGGACCGCCTCGACCTCTACTACGCCCACATCGACGACCGGGCCACCCCGCAGGAGGAGACCGTCGACGCCCTGGCCACCCTGGCCGAGCAGGGCACGGTGGGGCTGCTCGGGGCCAGCAACCACGCCACCTGGCGGATCGAGCGGGCCCGGTCGATCGCCCGCGCCGCCGGCCGCCCGGCCTACTCCTGCGTGCAGCAGGAGCACAGCTACCTGCTGCCCTGGCCCGACCCCGGGCAGGTCAACCTGGTCAGCGAGGAGCTGGTCGACTACGCCTCCGCCGAGGACCTGGCCCTGCTGGCCTATTCGCCGCTGCTCAAGGGCGTCTACGCCCGCCCGGGCGAGGCGCCGCCTGCCGGCTACGACCACCCCACCAACCGGGCCCGGCTGGCCGTCCTGCGCGAGGTCGCGGCCGAGCTGGGCGCGACCCCGTCCCAGGTCGTGCTGGCCTGGCTCATGGGGGGCCGGCGGCCGATGATCCCGGTCGTCGGGGCCAGCACCGTCGCCCAGCTCGAGGAGCTGCTCGGGGCCACGGAGCTGCGGCTGGACGGCGAGGTCCGCGAGCGCCTGGACGCGGCCGGCCGCTGACCGGTCGGGTCAGGAACGGGGCGGGACCGAGAACAGGTGCTGGACCTCGGGGGTCCCGTCGGCCAGGGCGAGGGCCCGTTCCTCGATGGCCTGGTCGGTGCCGGTGAGGCGCTCGCCGTGCTGGCGCAGGTGCTCGGCCCAGGACGGGACCATGAAGGTCTCCACGAACTGGCGGCGGTCGGCCCCGTCCCGGTACAGGTCCCAGCGGGAGGCGCCGGTGCGCTGGCGCGACCGGCGGACCAGGTCCATCGCCTCCAGGAACCGCGGCACCCGCTCCTCGGGGACCCGGTAGGTCACGGTGACCAGCACCGGGCCGTCGTCGGGCTCGGGCTCGAAGTCGAGATGCGGCTCGGGCCAGTACATGGCCGGGCTGCGGTCCAGGCCCTCGGTGTCGTGCAGCGGCCACCACCTGAGCGAGGCCGCCCCGGCCAGCATCAGCCCGGCCGCGGCCAGAAAGACCGCCTGGAGCCCGAACTGCTCGGCCAGCAGGCCCCAGGCGAGCGCGGCCAGGCCTTGGCCGCCGACGAAGACGACCTGGTAGGTCGAGAGGCCCCGGGCCCGGACCCAGCCGGGGAGGAACAGCTGCATGGTGGCGTTCAGGCTGGCCATGACGGCCAGCCAGGCGGCGCCGGCGGCGAACAGGACGACGGTGACGGCGGCCGGGTTGGCGACCAGCGCCACCACCACCAGGGCGACCGCGTAGACCAGGCTGGCCAGCAGGACGATGCCGTTGGTCGAGGTCCGCACCCGCAGGCGGGGCAGGGTGAAGGCCCCGGCCACGGCCCCGACGCCAAGGGCGGCCAGCAGCAGCCCGTAGCCGCCGGGACCGAGCCCGAGGCGGCGGCTGGCCACCAGGGCCAGCAGCGCCCAGACCACGGTCCCGGGGACCACGTACAGCAGCGAGCGCAGCAGGATGCGGCGGACGACCCGGGAGTGCCGGATGTAGCGGCCGCCGGCCACCAGGGCCGAGCCGAACCGCTCGGGGAGGTCGTCGGGCTCGACCGGCCGCCGCCGCCAGGTGGCCAGGGCCAGGACCAGGAAGCCGAACGAGAGCGCGTTCAGGGCGAACACGGCGGCCACGTCGACGCTGGCGATCAGCAGGCCGGCCACCGCCGGCCCGACCGCCCGGGCCAGGTTCATGCTGATCCCGCCCAGGGCCGAGGCCGCCGGCAGCTGGGAGCGCGGCACCAGCTCGGGGATCAGGGCCTGCCAGGCCGGCATGGTCAGGGTCTGGCCGCAGCCGAGCAGGAAGGTGAAGGCCAGCAGCAGCGCCGGGGTGACCTCACCGGCGGCGGTCAGGGTGGCCAGCACGGCGGCCACGACCAGCGAGCCCGTCTGCACGGCGATCAGCAGCCGCCGCCGGTCGAACACGTCGGCGAACACCCCGGCCGGCAGGGCCAGGAAGAACACCGGCGACATGTTGGCCGTCTGCACCAGGGCGACCAGGGTCGAGGCGGCCGGCTGGTCGACCAGCAGCCACTGGGCGCCAACCGTCTGCATCCAGGTGCCGACCAGGCTCCCCAGCTGGGCCAGCCACAGCACCCGGAAGATCCGGATCCGCAGCGGCGCCCACGACGATTCGATTGGCCTGCCTCCTTCCCTGACAGCAGCGATCAGGCGGCACCTAGGATAGGCGCCGCCTGATGGGTGACCCGTCCGGCGGGTGGTCTAGCGCCGGCCGGTCAGCGCTTGGCCGACTTCCTGGAGGTACCGGCGGCCTTCTCGGCGGTGGCGGCCGCCTTCGCGGTCTCCTCCTGGACCCGCTCGCCGATCGCGGTGGTGGCCCCGAGGACGCTGTGGGCGAGCTCGCGCTGGGCGTTGAGGAGCTGGGCGGCGAAGTCGAACACCGAGTCGACGACCTCGGT
>CALGFH010000181.1 GCA_937881255.1 uncultured Actinomycetes bacterium | reverse complement strand
GTTCAACCCGACGGTCATCCAGACCAACCTGACCAAGGAGCGCGAGGAGGAGCTGGTCGAGGCCCTCCAGTCCTGACGGGTCCGGGCTTACCCTGGAGCGATCGTGGGACCGCTCCAGGGTAACGACGACGCTCCGTACGTCTCGACCGGTCATCTCCCGTCGCCCGAGCAGGTGCGGCGCTCGGTCGACGAGGCGTACGCGCGCTACCGGATGGTGGCCGAGGGTGAGCGCTCGCGGGTCTACCCGGCGTTGGCCAGGGTGCCGGCCGGGCTGTTCGGGATCTGCGCGGTCGGGACCAGCGGCAGCGTGGACGCGGCCGGGGACGCCGGCCACGGCTTCGCCGTCATGAGCGTGGCCAAGCCGTTCGTGTTCGCCCTGGTCTGCCAGGCCCTCGGCCCCGAGGAGCTGCGGCGGCGGGTCGGGGTGAACGCCACCGGGCTGGCCTTCAACTCGGCCGCGGCCGTGGAGCGGGGCGTCGACGGCCGCACCAACCCGATGGTCAACGCCGGCGCGATCGCCACCACCAGCCTGGCCCCGGGCGGCACCGCCGGGGCCAGGTGGTCCTTTGTGGAGGAGGGCCTGGCCCGGTTCGCCGGCCGGGCCCTGGCCCTTGACGAGGAGGTCTACGGCTCGGCCTCGGCCACCAACCACCGCAACCGGGCCATCGCCAACCTGCTCCAGGACCGCGGCCGCCTCTGGTGCGACCCGGCCGAGGCGGTCGACCTGTACACCCGCCAGAGCTCGCTGCGGGTGAGCGCGGCCGAGCTGGCGGTGATGGGCGCCACCCTGGCCGACGGCGGGGTGAACCCGCTCACCGGGGAGCGGGTGGTCGACGCGGCCGTCTGCCATTTCACCTTGGCCGTGATGACCACCGCGGGGATGTACGAGGCCTCCGGCGACTGGCTGTACGACGTCGGCGTGCCCGGCAAGAGCGGCATCGGGGGCGGGATCGTGGTCGTCTCCCCCGGCAAGGGCGCGCTGGCCACCTTCGCCCCGCCGCTGGACGCCTACGGCAACAGCGTCAAGGGCCAGCTCGCGGCCAGGTTCCTGTCACGCCGCCTGGGCCTCAGCCTGTTCGCGTCCGAGCCGGAGGCCTGAGCCGGCCCGGATCAGCTGCCCAGGAGGCGGGCCTTCTGGGCGTCGAACTCCTGCTGGGTGAGGATGCCCTGATCCTTGAGGTCGGCCAGCTCCCTGAGCTGGGTCACCAGGTCGGCCGGGGGCGCGGCCGGGGGCGGCGGCGGCTCCGGCATCGGCGGCGGCTGGGCCTGCTGCTCCCGCCAGGCCTCGGCCTCGGCGGACTCCTGGGCCCGGGCCTGCTGGCGGCGGGCGACCCCGCCGGAGACGGCGGTGGCGGTGCCGGCGACGACCGCCGTCCGTGCCATCGTCCCGATCAGTCCCGGACGGCCGACTCTCCCGATCCCACGTCGCAGCATCGCTGACCCCTCTCCGTCACTCCACCGGCTGGCCGTCGGCCAGCGCCCTTGGACGATCTCGTGCGGGACCCGCTCGCCGCCGACGATGCGGCCGCCGGCGTCCCGGATGGCCTGGGCGACCCGCGCCGCCCAGCGGTGCTCCCAGACGATAGGGCCGCCGAGCTGTCCGGCTCCAGGCCCTCGGCCACCAGCTGGAGGTCCTCGTCGTTGAGCATGCCCCCGGCCTCGCCGTCGATGTCCTCGAAGCCGAACTCGAGCACGTCGTCCAGGCCGTCGTACTCGAACGAGGTGACCAGCCCGTCGGCGTCCTTCTTGATGAAGACGACGTCGAGGATGTGGACGATGCCGTTGTCCTCTACCGCCGACGGGGCACCCCGGCATCACACCAACGGGGTGATTCAATGAGGGCGGCGGGCGACGGGAGGAGCGCGGATGACCGAGCGGGCGGCGGGCGGCGGGGCCGCCGGGGTGGTGGCGGTGGCCGGGGAGGCCCTGGTCGACTTCGTGCCCGGGGGCGAGGACGGGCTGTTCCGGGCGGCGCCGGGCGGCAGCCCGGCGAACGTGGCCGTCGGGCTGGCCCGCCAGGAGGTGCCGACCCGGCTGCTGGCCCGGATCGCCGATGACCTGCTCGGCCACCGGCTCCGGGCCCACCTGGACGGCAACGGGGTCGACCTGTCGTTCGCCGTGCGGGCGGCCGAGCCGACCTCGCTGGCCATCGTGGCCGTGGGACGGGACGGGGTGGTCGAGTACGACTTCCGGGTCCAGGGCACGGCCGACTGGCAGTGGGCCGACCACGAGCTCGCCGGCGCCCTCGACGGCCCGGTGGTGGCCCTGCACGCCGGGTCGATCGCCCTGACCATGCCGCCGGGGGCCGACGTGCTCCAGCGACTGCTGGCCGGCGCCGGCAAGGAGCTGACCGTCTCCTACGACCCCAACTGCCGGCCGCTGCTGATGGGCTCCCCCGACGCCGTCCGCGGCCGCATCGAGGCCCTGGTCGGCCTGGCCGACGTGGTCAAGGCCAGCGCCGACGACCTGGCCTGGCTGCTCCCGGGCCGGGCCCCCGAGCAGGTCGCCGAGTCCTGGCTGGCCAAGGGCCCGGCGCTGGTGGTCATCACCCTTGGCCCGGCCGGCCTGGTCGCCGCCACCCGCCAGGCCGGCGTCCTGCGCCGCCCGGGCCGGTCGGTCGAGGTGGTCGACACCGTCGGCGCCGGCGACGCCTGCATGGCCGCCCTCCTGGCCGGCCTCCACCGCCGCGACCTCCTCGGCGCCCCCCGCCGCCCCGCCCTCCGGTCGATGGACGCCCCCACCCTCACCGCCCTGGCCGACGAGGCCATCCTGGCCGCCGCCCTCACCTGCACCCGCCCCGGCGCCGACCCCCCCACCGCCGCCGCCCTCCAGGCCGCCTCGGCCTAGGGGCGAGCCGGGCCTGTTCGCGGGACACGCCATCCATTACTCTAGCCATATTGTGCCGTTTCGCCCCTTCTGCTCCTGGGGGCGTGAGCGAGAGGAGCCGTCATGCGGCGAATGCTCCGGCCCATCCGACTCGGTGTTCTAGGTATCTGTCTGCTGCTGCTGGTGGGGATGGTGGCGGCGCCCTCGGTGGCCGGGACGGCCGGGGGTGGGGGGCGGCCGTGGATGGACGCCTCGCTGAAGGCCCGGGAGCGGGCCGAGCTGCTGCTGGCGGCGATGACGCTGGAGGAGAAGGTCGGGCAGATGACCCAGGCCGAGCGGGGGGCGGTCAGCGGGGACCCGACGCTGGTGGCGACCTGGAGGCTGGGGTCGGTGCTGTCGGGGGGCGGGTCGACGCCGACGCCGAACACGCCGGAGGCGTGGGCCGACATGGTGGACGGGTTCCAGACCCAGGCGCTGCGGACGCGGCTCGGGATCCCGCTGATCTACGGGGTCGACTCCGTGCACGGGCACGGGAACCTGGTCGGGGCGACCGTGTTCCCGCACAACATCGGGCTCGGGGCGACCCGCGACCCCGGGCTGGTGAAGCGGATCGCGCAGGTGACCGCGGAGGAGACCCGGGCCACCGGGCCGCAGTGGATCTTCGCGCCCTGTGTCTGTGTGGCCAGGGACCTGCGCTGGGGCCGGACCTATGAGAGCTTCGGGGAGGACCCGGGGCTGGTCATCAAGATGGAGACGGCGATCGACGGCCTCCAGGGCCCGCGGGCCCGGGAGCTGGACGAGCCCGACCGGGCCCTGGCCACGGCCAAGCACTACGCCGGCGACGGCGACACCGAGTTCGGCAGCGCCGCCGGCGACTACACCATCGACCAGGGCATCACCGTGACCAACCGGCGCGACTTCGCCCGGATCGACCTGGCCCCGTACGTGACCGCGGTCCGCAAGCACCGCGTCGGCAGCGTGATGCCGTCGTTCTCCAGCGTCGACTGGACCGAGGACGGGGTCGGCAACCCGCTCAAGATGCACGCCCACCGCGAGCTGATCACCGGGGTGCTCAAGCGCGGGATCGGCTTCAGCGGGTTCGTGATCTCCGACTGGGAGGGCATCCACCAGCTCCCCGGCGACTACGCCGCCCAGGTCCGCACCGGGGTCAACGCCGGCATCGACATGTTCATGGAGCCCTTCAGCTACCAGGACTTCGAGA
>CALGFH010000180.1 GCA_937881255.1 uncultured Actinomycetes bacterium | reverse complement strand
CCGATGATCGGCTTGACCCCGTGCTTCTGGCCGGCCAGGTAGAAGTCGACGGCCCCGAACAGCTGGCCGTGGTCGGTCATGGCCAGGGCCGGCATGCCCATGCGGGCGGCCTCGGCGAACAGGTCGTCGACCCGGGCGGCGCCATCGAGCATCGAGTACTCGGTGTGCACGTGGAGGTGCGCGAAGCTGCCCGGCATGACTGCTGCTGCTCTCCCTACCGTTGGTGCGGTTGCCGCTGGACCGGAGTTTCCCACAGCCCTGTGGACAATTACATGGCTGTAATTCCGGGTCGGAGCCTACACCCCGGAAGGCCCGCGGGCAATCACCCTCGGATGTCCGAAATCGTTGCGGCACAACGGTTTCGGAGAGAACCGCCAGCTTATGGACTTGTCGCCGGAGGGTCCTGCGCGGCCGCGCTGACCCTGGCCCGGGCGGCCGTCAGGCGGGCCATCCGCTGGCAGGCGTGCCTGGCGAAGCGGCGCTGGACCCAGCGGCCGAACACCCGGAAGCCGAGCCGGATGACCGGGTTGGGGATGTGGGCCGGGCGGGAGAAGGCGTGGATCCGGAAGTCGACCTCGCCGCTGTCCAGCCACTTGCGGACCTCGTAGTCCATCTGGCCGGCCTCCAGGTGCCCCTGGAGGGTGCGGTAGTTCCAGCCCCAGCGCCGGACCGGGCGGCCGTCGACCGCCAGCTCGTCGTCGACCAGCCCGCCGACCCTGACCCCGAAGTGGAACTTGAGGCCGTAGAAGCGGCCCTCGAGCAGCATGTCGCGGGTCTCGAAGGGGCTGTCCTCGGCGTAGACGGCCCGGACGATGGCCGGGTCGGCGAACTCGTAGTCGCGCATCAGCCGCTGGGCGACCTCGAAGCTGCCCCCCGGCACCGGCGGGCCGGGCGGCTCGGGCGGGAGCGGCTGGGCGTAGTCGTCGACCTTCCAGCCGTTCTCGGTGGTGTAGTGGTCGCTGCTCTGGTCGGGGTCGAAGTTGAAGCCCTTGTCGCGGAGGGCGGCAAGGGCCCGGCGGGCCCGGCGGCCGCCCCGGGGGCGGTCAGCGGCCACCGACGGCCTCGAGCTCGACCCGGCGGGTGTCGATGTGGATGCCGCCGCGGATGCGCCCGCCGGACAGCTTGGCCGCCCGCTCGCAGAAGTGGGTCCACATGTGCAGCTGCATCTCCTTGGCCAGCTTGACCCGGTCGTACAGCAGCCCGGCGAGCCGGTCGCCGCTGCGGGCCCATGACTCGATCTCGAAGCGGACGCCGTCCCCCTCGGGGGCGGTGCGGAACTCGATCTGGCCGGCCTCCAGGTGCCCCTGGAGGGTGGCGAACCGGAACGAGACCGGGGTCCGGTCGACCACCACCACCGGCCCGTCCCAGGGGCCGGGCATGCGGACCACGAACTCGTCCCCCACCCGCAGCGGCCCCTCGGCGCCCCTGGTCTTGCGGAACACGGCCACCTCGATCGGGGCGGCCCGGTTGGGCTCGCGCAGCACCTCGGCCATCAGCTCATCGGGGCCGAGCCGGGAGCCCTCGATGCGGACCCGGTAGCAGCGCCGGAACAGCGGCCCGGACCCGTCCTCGAGCCGCTGGAGGCGCCCGTCGGCCAGGCCGCCGGGCAGCGGCGGGGGCAGGTCCCGTCCGAGCGACCCGTCCTCGTCGCTGCGGTACAGCGGCATGGTCCGCCACAGGTAGCGCCAGAAGGCCAGCCCCATCCCGACCGGCCACCTGGCCACCGTCCCGGCCCGCCGGCCAAGGCTCGTCTCCGTTCCCATGTTTCTCCTTTTCGTGATCGTCTACCCCCGCGGTTGCCGCACACACGAACACCGGGAGGGATGATGCTGGTCAAGGCGCTGCACGCGGCCGGCCTGCGGAGCACGTACCTGCAGGCGGCGTCGCTCGGGTCGATCGCCCTCTGTCTCGGGCTCTGGGTCAGGGCCAAGACGGTCGACCAGGACCACCGCGACAACGCCGAGCGCCGGGCGCTGTTCGTCGGTCTCTGGCCGCCGATGTTCTGGCTGATCGGCGACTCCCTCCAGGAGCTGGAGGACTAGCCGCGGAGGCGGTCCAGGACGCCCTGGAGGTCGGGGGGGAGGGGCTCGGTGAGCTCGACCCGCCTGCCGTCCTCGGGGTGGTCGAAGGCCAGGCGCCAGGCGTGGAGGAAGGGGCGGTCGAGGCCGAGGCGGGCGGCCAGGGTGGGGTCGGCGCCGTAGGTGCGGTCGCCGGCCAGGGGGTGGCGCAGGGAGGCCAGGTGGACCCGGACCTGGTGGGTGCGGCCGGTCTCCAGGGTGGCCTCGGCCAGCTGGACGGCCGGGAAGGTCTCGAGGGCCCGCCAGTGGGTGACGGCGGGGCGGCCGGTCGGGACCACGGCCATGCGCTTGCGGTCACGGGGGTGGCGGCCGACGGGGGCGTCGACCGTGCCCTCCTCGGCGGGGAGGCGGCCCTGGACCAGGGCCAGGTAGCGGCGCTCGACCCGGTGGGCGGCCAGGTCGCGGGCCAGGGCCAGGTGGGTGGCGTCGTCCTTGGCCACCAGCAGCAGCCCGGAGGTGTCCTTGTCGAGCCGGTGGACGATGCCGGGGCGGTCGGCCGCTCCCCCGCCGGCCGACAGGCTGGTCCCTTCACGGCCGAGGAGGGCGTTGACCAGGGTGCCGGTGGGGTGGCCGGGGCCGGGGTGGACGACCAGGCCGGCCGGCTTGGCCACCACCAGCAGCCGGTCGTCCTCGTAGCGGACGGTCAGGGGCCGGTCCTCGGCCGCCGGGGGGCCGTCGGCCGGGGCCGGCGGCGGCGCCCAGGTGAGCCGCTCGCCGCCCCGGAGCCGGTGCGCCTTGGGCCGGGCCCGGCCGTCCACCTCGACCAGGCCGTCGCCGGCCCAGCGGGCCGCCTGGGCCCGTGAGGCCCCGGCCAGCTCGGCCACCACCTCGTCGAGCCGCCGGCCGGCCGCTTCCGCCCCGGCCACGGCCTCGCCCGCCTGGGTCAAGCGCGGTCGGTGTCGGCCGGGGCCTGGGCCTGGTCGCGCTCGGCCCGGCCGAGGAAGATGGCCAGGAGGATCCCGCCGACGACCACGCAGGAGTCGGCCAGGTTGAACACCGGCCAGATGCCGACCTTGACGAAGTCGACCACCTCGCCCCGGAGCAGGCCTTCGCCCCGCAGCAGCCGGTCGGTCAGGTTGCCGAGGGCCCCGCCCAGGATCAGGCCGAGGACCACCAGCATGGACAGCGGCTGGGCGCGGCGGGAGGCGTAGACGATCCCCCCGATGATCACCATGGCCATGATCCCGAAGAACAGCGGGGCCCCGGTCAGCAGCGAGAACGCCCCGCCGGAGTTGGTGGTGTAGCGGAACTGGACGACGTCGCCGATCAGGTCGACCGGGGGCCGCCCGGCCAGGTTGCTGACCACCAGGTGCTTGGTGAGCTGGTCGAGGGCGAGCACGAGGGCGGCGGTGCCGTACAGGGCCAGGGCCCGCCTGGACCGCGACGACGCGCCCGGCTCGGCCATGGTCAGCGCAGCCGGACGCGCCGGCGGGCGTCGGTCAGGCACAGGGTCGCGTACGGCAGGGCGTCCAGCCGCTCGGCCTCGATGGCGCCGCCGCAGGCCTCGCAGCGGCCGAACCTGCCGCTCTCCATCAGGGCCAGGGCGTGCTCGACCTTGTCGATCAGGTCCTTGGCGTTGTCGACCAGCGACAGGTCGCGCTCGCGCTCGAAGGTGAAGCTGCCGGCGTCGGCGAACTCCTCGTCGAAGCCGACCTCGCCGGTGGCGTCGGACAGGCTGGCCTCGGTCGCCTCCTCCAGGTCGGCCCGCTGCCCACGCAGCTCGGCCAGCTCGGCCTCGAGCCGGCGGCGGTAGGCCTGCAGGTCCCGCTTGGTGACGAGCGAACGGTGACCCCGGGGTCGCGGCGCCAGGGTGGCCCCGGCCGGGTCCGCGGTGGTCTTCTTGCGTGCCATGGCGTCCTCCGACGACGGCCCATATGCGATTGTCTGTCCGGGGTAGACTGACGATACAGGCATTGACGGGAACGAGTAGGGGGCGGCACGGCCGCCAGCGAGCCGGGGATGGTGGAAGC
>CALGFH010000179.1 GCA_937881255.1 uncultured Actinomycetes bacterium | reverse complement strand
CCGGTCGGCCTCGGTGTAGCCGCAGCCCTCGCCGATGAAGAAGCCGTTGTTGAGGATGTTGTGGTGCGACAGGGTGGCGCCCTTGGGGAACCCGGTCGTGCCCGAGGTGTACTGGATGTTGATGGGGTCGTCGAACTGGAGCAGGCCCTCGCGCTCAGCCAGCCGCTCCACCGGCACCCGGCCGGCCGCATCGCGGAGCTCGTCCCAGCCGATCGCCCCGGCCGGCACCTCCGGCCCCAGCACCACCCGCCGCCCAAGGGCCGGCAGGTCGCCGGCCACCTGGTCGAGCATGTCCAGGTAGTCGGCCTGGCGGAAGCGGGGGGCGAGGACCAGGGTCGACACCCCGGACTGGCCGAGGGCATAGGCCAGCTCCGAGGTCCGGTAGGCCGGGTTGATGTTGACCAGGATGGCCCCGGCCTTGGCGGTGGCGTACTGGAGCGTCGCCCACTCGGCGTTGTTGGGCGACCAGATGCCGACCCGCTCGCCGGGCTCGATCCCCAGGGCCAGCAGGCCGCGGGCCACCTCCTCGACGGCCGCCTGGAACTGGGCGTAGGTCAGGCGCACGCCCTGGTGCACGCTGACCAGGGCGTCGTTGTCCGGCACCCGGGCCGCCGTCCTGTCCAGGTTCTGCCCGATGGTCTCGCCCAGCAGCGCCACCGGGCTCGCCCCGTGCACGTACGAGGGTTCGCTGGCCAAGTCCATGGCCGCCTCCTTGCCACCAGCACGTCGATGCCTGCGGGGTCAATGATGGGCCAGGGCCCCTCGCGCATCCAGGGGCAGGGCCGTCACTCCGCCCGGAGAGGCACGAGCGGCAAGGGGAGGGCATGGGCGACCAGGACCATGACGTCGGCATCACCAGCTGGGAGGACCAGACCGGGCTGGTCACCCTGCCCGGCGGGGCCCGGGTGCGGGGGCGGCGGCTGGGCGACCCGGCCAGCCCGGCCGACTTCGCCCTGGTCCTGGGGAAGGGCGCCCCGCCCGCCTGGCCGTGCCGGCGGGTCCGGTGGCCGGACTTCGGGATCCCGGCCGACCGTGGCGACGCCCTCGACGCCCTCGGCGAGGCCCACCGGCGGGCGCTGGCCGGGGAGCGGGTCGAGGTCGCCTGCCGCGGCGGGGTCGGCCGCACCGGCACCGCCCTGGCCGCCCTGGCCGTCCTCGACGGCCTGCACCCCGGCCAGGCCGTCGCCTGGGTGCGCGGCCACTACCACCGGCGGGCCGTCGAGACCCCCTGGCAACGGCGCTGGCTCCACAACCTCCGATGACATGCGCACAAGGGCGTCCTTCTGCGACGATGTACCGATGAACCCCACCGTTCGCACCCCGCCCAAGCCCTGGGCGCCAGGCTCCTGGCAGGCGTTCCCGGCCGCCCAGCAGCCCGACTGGCCGGAGCCGGCCGCGCTCGACCGGGTCCTCGACGAGCTGGCCAGGCAGCCGCCGCTGGTGTTCGCCGGCGAGGCCAGGACCCTCCAGTCGACCCTGGCCACGGTCGCGGACGGCCACGGCTTCCTGCTCCAGGCGGGCGACTGCGCCGAGACCTTCGACGCCTTCTCGGCCGACTCGATCCGCGACAAGCTCAAGGTCATCCTCCAGATGGCGGTGATCCTGACCTACGGGGCCGGGCTGCCGGTGGTCAAGGTGGGCCGCATCGCCGGCCAGTTCGCCAAGCCCCGCAGCCTGCCCAGCGAGCTGGTCGACGGGGTCGACCTGCCCGTGTACCGCGGCGACATGGTCAACGAGCTCGGCTTCGACCTGGACGCGCGCCGGCCCGACCCGGCCCGGATGCTGCGCGCCTACCACCAGTCGTCGGCCACCCTCAACCTCCTGCGCGCCTTCACCAAGGGCGGGTTCGCCGACCTGAACCAGGTCCACAGCTGGAACCAGGAGTTCGTGGCCCGCAGCCCCTCGGGGCGGCGCTACGACGCGGTCGCCGACGGCATCGACCGGGCGCTGCGCTTCATGGCCGCCTGCGGGATCGACCTGACCGCCTCCTCGGTGATCCACCAGGTCGACTTCTACACCTCCCACGAGGCCCTCCTGCTCGGCTACGAGGAGGCCATGACCAGGCGCGACAGCCTCACCGGGTGCTGGTACGACTGCTCGGCCCACCTGCTCTGGGTGGGGGAGCGGACCCGCCAGCTGGACGGCGCCCACCTCGAGTTCCTGCGCGGCATCGGCAACCCGGTGGGGGCCAAGCTGGGCCCGGGGGCGACCCCCGATGATGTCCTGGCCCTGTGCGACCTGCTCGACCCGGGGCGCGTCCCCGGCCGGCTCACCCTGGTCGCCCGCATGGGCGCCTCCCGGGTCGAGGAGCGGCTGGCCCCGCTGGTCCGGGCCGTCCGCGACGCCGGCCACCCGGTGGTCTGGGCCTGCGACCCGATGCACGGCAACACCTTCGTCGGGCCGTCGGGCCACAAGACCCGCCGCTTCGACGACGTCATGGCCGAGCTGGCCGGCTTCTTCGCCGTCCACCGCTCCGAGGGCACCCACCCCGGTGGCATCCACGTCGAGCTCACCGGCGAGGACGTCACCGAGTGCCTCGGCGGGGCCGACGAGATCGAGGACGGCCACCTGCACCGCCGCTACGAGACCGCCTGCGACCCGCGCCTCAACGCCAGCCAGGCCCTGGAGCTCGCCTTCCAGGTCACCGAGCTGCTCCGCGGCTGAGCCGGTGGGCACGATCCTCTGGCAGGACGTCGAGACCGGCGCCCTGGACCGCTGCACCATGGAGGCGAGGCCGGACGGGCTGCGCCTGTCGGGCATCGTGCTCACGCCCGAGCACGGCACCCCGCTGGACGTCCGCTACCTGGTCGAGACGGGCCCGGACGGGCTGACCCGCCGGGTCGAGCTGGCCCTGGACGGCGGGGCCACCCGCCGGACCCTGCTGGCCGACGGGGCCGGGAGCTGGCGCTGGGAGGGCGGGGACCTGCTGCCCGAGGTCGACGGCGCCCTCGACGTCGACCTCACGGTCACCCCGGCCACCAACACCCTCCCCATCCGCCGCCTGGCTCGCCGTCTGGCGACCGGCCAGGCGGCCGACCTCCAGATGGCCTGGGTCCAGTTCCCCGGCCTCGAGGTGCTCGCCTCGGCCCAGCGCTACCAGCGCCTCGCCCCCGACCGCTGGCACTTCTCCACCGGCGACTTCCACGCCGAGCTGCTGGTCGACCCGGACGGCCTGGTGCTCGACTACGGCGGCCTGTTCCGCTCCCTGGCCTACCGCCGCGACTGACCCGATGGCGGCCCTTGTGACGGGCGTGGGCGGCCTGCGACACTCGGCCTGCTGACGCGCCGATCTCGACGGATGGGGTCGATGGGCATGCGCTGGTTCGAGGATCCAGCCGAGGGCGAGCGACTCGGCGACCCGCTGGCGCAGCTGGCCGTGGCCGTGTCCCGGATGCTGGACGGCCTACCCCCACCGGCCTCCGCCCCGCCCGGGCGGGTCGACGCCGCGGCCTCCGCCGTGCTCCTGCCCCACCCCCTCGTCCCCGGGTGCCGCCTGGTGATCCAGCTGGCCGAGTGGTCCTCGAGCGTCGCCTGCTGGTGGTCGGTGGGGAGCGACTGGCAGGCGCATCCGGGAACCCCGGAGCTGTTCGCCGAGTTCCCCCTGCGCCCGGACGGCGTCGACCGGGCCGCGGCCTGGCTGGAGCGGGAGCTGCGCCGCCCGGTGGCGGCGCGGACCCGGAGCTACGGGCCGATGCGCCGCCGGCAGTGGACCCTGACCATCGACGGCGGCGAGCTGGTCGTCCGCCAGGACTGGGTCCCGGCCTGGCGGGACGGGGACGAGGGCGGGGCCGCCCTGGCCGGGACGCTCGCCGGGCCGGGGTCGTGGCTGCTCGGGGTCGCGGTGGTGGCCGCCCTGGCCCGGTGGCTGCTGGCCGCTCTCACCCCCCAGCTGCTGAGTGCGTCCTGGCTCCACCGGGCCGCCCAGGTGCTGGACACGGCCGCGTTCGCCGCCGTGGCGGGCTGGTTCGCGGTGGCCGCCGCCGGCCGTCCAGCCCGGGTGCGGGTGCTGGCCGGCCTGGTGCTGGCCACCCTGGGTGCGGCCCTGGCCCTCCTGCCCGAGCCGATCTGGGCACCGGACGGCTCGGCCCCACTGGCCCCCGAGCTGCTCCTGTCGGCAATCCCGACCCTGCTCGGCGCGGCCGCCGTCGCCTGCTACCTGGCCGCCTTTCTGGGCCTCCCCGGCCGGGCGGAATCCGGGCCGCCCTGGCCGCGCATCCTCCCGGCCCTGGCCGGCCTGGCCTGGGGGATCGACTCGGCCGTCGGCCTCTGGTGGCTGGCCCGTTACGAGCCGGCCACCCCGGACGAGGCGGCGCTGCTCTGGCCGGCCGTGCTCCTGTCGGCCGGGCGGGTGGCCGCGACCGGGCTGGCCGTCGTCCTGGTCTTCGTCCTCGCCGACCGGCGCCCGGCCATGACCTGGCCGGCGGCCCGGGCCGGCCTGGCCGGCGCGATCCTGCTCGCCCTCGCCTGGTCGCTCACCCTCCAGCTCGGGATCGGCTGGCTGGTCCCGCTGCTCCCGCAGGCCCTCGGCTCGGTGGTCCTCAGCGCCCCGGTCCTGCTCGCCGGGTTCGCCGGCACCGCCCTGGTCGCGGTGGCCGCGGCGGCTCAGGCGCCGTCCAGGGCCGAGGGCAGCCCGAGCGCCAACGTGGCCACGGCCAGCCCGAGGAACCCGAGGGCCAGGCCGAGCTGGGGCGAGTAGTCGCCCGCCCGCAGGTGGGTGTAGACGGCGCAGACGAAGAACAGGACCAGGCCGATGGCGGCCGCCGTGCCGACCAGCGGCAGGCCGAGGAGGCCGAGCAGCAGCCCGGCCGCGCCGGCCGTCTTGAGGGTGCCGATCGGGAAGGTCAGCCACGACTCGGGCACGCCGGCCCTGGCCATGCCGGGCAGGATCGGCCGGAAGTGGGCCAGGGCGGCGATGCCCGAGAAGGCGTTGGCGGCGACGGCCACCAGGGTGACGACGAGGACGGCGGTGCCCATGAGGATGCTCCGATGCCTCCGCTAGCTGGCGATGCCGATGGCCTGCCCGACCGTCTCCGGCCGGTCGAGCGAGGCCAGCATGAGGTGGGCGACGTCGGCCCGCGGGACCAGGAAGCCGCGCCGGAGGTTCCGCCCCATTGCCGTCCGGTAGGTGCCGGTCCCCGGCCGGTCGGTCAGCCGCGGGGGCCGCACCACGGTCCAGTCGAGGCCGCTGTCGCGCAGGACGTCCTCCATCAGGGCCAGGTCGTCGTAGACCTGGCGGAGCGCGGCCACCAGCAGCGGCATGACCAGGTGGCGGGTGACCAGCCCGTCGCCCGGGTCGTGGCTGGGCGGGTCGGGCCGGCCGGGGGAGGCCACGGTGCCGACCGGGGCGGCGCTGACCACCACCACCCGCCGGACGCCGGTCGCCTGCATCGCCTGGACGATGGCCCGTGTGCCCCGCGAGGCGATCCCGGCGTCGGCCCTGGACCGGGGGCCGAGGCCGGACAGCACCGCGTCGGCCCCCGCGACCGCGGGCACGAGCTCGTCCGGGCCCGCCGCCGCCAGGTCGGCGGTCACCGCCCGGACCTCCGGCGGCAGCGCCCTTGGGTCCCGGACGACCGCGGTGACGTCGTGGCCGGCGGCCAGGGACTGGTCGAGCAGGTGGCGGCCGATGCCGCCCGTGGCCGCGAAGATGGTGAGCTTCATCCGCCGCTCCCGGGTACACTCAGTCTGCAAACGAGAAAGTATGGAGATCATACTATATGAGTCCGAGACCAACAAGCGGCCAGCGCGACGCCCGGGACCGGCGGCGCTCGATGACCGCGATCAAGGAGTCGATGCGCGAGCTGAGCATCCAGCTCTCGCTGCTCAACCACCAGGTCGGCGCCCACCTGGACCTCAGGGACGTCGACCTGGGCTGCCTGGACACGATCGCCCGCCACGGCCCGCTGAGCCCGAGCGCCCTGGCCCGGAGGGCCGGCCTCCACCCGGCCACGGTCACCGGCATCCTCGACCGCCTGGAGCGCGGGGGCTGGGTGGCCCGCGAGCGCGACCCCTCCGACCGCCGGGCCGTCCTCGTCCGCGCCCTCCGCGACCGCAACGCCGAGGTGTTCCGCCTGTACGCGGGCATGAACGCGTCCATGGACCGGCTCCTGGCCGGCTACACCCCCGACGAGCTCGACCTCCTGGCCAGCTTCCTGCGCCGCACCACCGACGCCGGCCGGGCCGCCACCGGCGACCTGGCCAACCGCTGAGCCCGCCGCCGGCCCGGTCAGCCGTCGGGGAAGGTGAGGCCCTCGAACAGCTCCGCGTGCCGGTCCAGCAGGTCGGGCAGGTCGGCGGCCGACAGCAGCCGGACCACGACCTGCGGCCGCCGCCGGTGCTCCCGCACCCGGCTGGTCAGGTGCAGCACCGCCCCGGTGAAGTCGTGGCCGTGCCCGGACAGCGACAGCACCCGCAGCGCCGTGCGGTCGTAGACGAGCACGAAGTACCGGGGGCGATCGCCGTTGGCCTCCA
>CALGFH010000178.1 GCA_937881255.1 uncultured Actinomycetes bacterium | reverse complement strand
CTGGTGCTCGACGACGCCCGCCGGGCCACCGCCCAGCCCGCCGACGTGGAGGCGATCGCCGCCGAGGCCGCGACCGCCCTCCACCTGCTCGGCGAGGGCGTCAGACCCGCTGGGGCGGGGAGCTGACGGGGGTGTCCCAGTCGATGTGGTGCTGGTGGATCCAGGCCATCGAGCGGTCGGTGACCAGCAGCTTGAAGACCAGGGGCAGGGCCAGGTCGCGCAGGGCGCGGCCGACCGGGCCGGGGGTCTTGGCGCTGCCGGTCCGGGCGCCCTGGGCGACGATGCGCTCGACCCGCTTGCGGCGCAGCCCCTCGTAGGCGGCCAGCGCCTGGGGGATGTCGGGCAGGTCGCGCAGGCACTTGGCCAGCACCACGGCGTCCTCGGCGGCCATGGAGGCGCCCTGGCCCGAGGAGGGCGAGGGGGCGTGGGCGGCGTCGCCGACGATCACCATCGGGCCCCGGTGCCAGACCGGCACCGACGGCAGGTCGTGGGTGCTGTCGCCGGCCAGCTCGAGGTAGCCGCCGGCGATCAGGTCGCTGGCCGGGCCGGCGTCGCCGGCGAACAGCTCCACCAGCTGGCGCTGCCACTGCTCGTCGGTGGTGGCCGCCCGCTCGGCCGCCGAGACCGCCGGGCGGGGGACGTTGGCGAACCAGACCGTGCCCCCGGCGGGGTCGGCCACGTGGCCGAAGAACGCCCGCCGGCCGAAGATCATGTGCCAGACGCCGGGCTCGGCGGCGCCGGCGCTGGCCGGGGTGTAGCCGCCGAAGTTGACCAGGCCGACGTAGCGGCCGCCGGGGGCGGCCGGGTCGATCAGCCGCCGGGTCGGCGAGTGGACCCCGTCGGCGCCGATCAGCAGGTCCCCGGTGGCCCGGGTGCCGTCCTCGAAGCTGACGGCCACGCCTCCGCCGGCCGCCGGCTCGGCCCCGGCCAGCCGCCTGCCGTGCTCGATGCGGATGCCGCGGCCGGCCGCCTCCTCGTGCAGGGCCTGGTACAGCCGGGCCCGCTTGATGGTGTGGCTCACGGTCCCGTCGGCCAGCCGGCCGCCGTTGCTGGCCGATCCCAGCCGCCGGCCGGTGCCGCTCAGCAGCACGTTGGTCGGGGTCGGGAAGCCGGCGGCCAGCACCGGCGTGTCGGCGCCGACGGCGCGCAGGGCGTCGAGGCCGTTGCTGGCCACGGTGAGGTAGGAGCCGGCCTCGCCGCCGCCGGGCCGGTGGGCCTCGAACACCTCGGCGTCGATGCCGGCGCGCTGGAGCGCCATGGCGGTGACCGGGCCGGCGATGCCGCCCCCGGCGATCAGTGCCTTCATGCCTGCCGTCCTCTCAAGTATTTCGTTTGGTCGAACGAAATATACGCTACACTGGTCGGCATGACAACCCCCCCGGTCGCCGACGGCGCCTCGGCCCGGCCCGGCGGCCGGGCCGAGCTGCTGGAGCGCCTGGCCCTGGCCGGCCGGGCCTCCAGCGTGGCCACGGTCATGTTCCACACCGCCGTGGCCGCCCGGCAGGGGCTCAACGCCAGCGAGGAGAAGGCCCTCGACCTGCTGGAGCGCTCCGGGCCGCTGACCGCCGGGGAGCTGGCCCGCCAGACCGGGCTGGCCCCGGCGTCGGTCACCGGCCTGATCACCCGGCTGGAGCGCAAGGGCTTCGCCCGGCGCATCCCCAACCCCGACGACCGGCGCAGCGTCCTGGTCGAGGTCGACCTCGAGCGCCTGTACGCCCGGGTCGCCCCCCTGTTCGGGGACTGGGTCCGCTCGCTCCAGGAGCTGTACGCCGGCTACACCGACGAGCAGCTCGAGGTGATCCTCCACTTCCTCACCGAAGCCGCCCGCCGCCAGCAGGAGGCCACCGCCCGGCTCACGGACGACCGGGAGTGAGCCGCCGGAGCACGGTGGGGGTGCTGGTGCTGGCGGCGGCCGTGGGGCTGCTGCTGTCGCTGTACGGGCCGGCCATCCCCGAGCTGCGGGAGGCCTTCGGGGTGGGCGGGGGCGGGTCGGCGCTGGTGCTCAGCGCCCACTTCGGTGGGGCGATGACCGGGATCGGCTGGTGGGGGCTGCAACGGGGGCTGGCCGCCCGGACCTGGCTGGCGGTCGCGGTGCTGCTGCTGGTCGCCGGGGCGACCGGGGTGGCGTTGGCGCCGGCCTGGGCGGTGGTGCTGGTGGCGGCCTTCGGGCTCGGGGTCGGGTTCGGGGTGGTGGTGGTCGAGATCAACGTGCTGTTCGCCGACGGCTTCGGCGAGCGGGCCACGGCCATGCTCAACCTGCTCGGGGCCTGCTTCGGCGCCGGCGCGGTGCTCGGGCCGCTGGCCGTGGCCGCCACCGGCGGCTACCGGGTGCCGTTCGGCGCCGGGGCCCTGCTGGCCGTCGTCGCCCTTGCCCTGGCCCGCGACCTGCCGGCGACCACCCGCCCGGCGGCCCCGGCCGAGGGGCGGCCGCCGGTCGCGGTGGTCGCCGGGTTCGTGGCCCTGTGCGCGCTGTACGTTGGCGTGGAGAGCGGCATCGGCGGCTGGGAGACGACCAGCCTGCGGGCCGGCGGGACGGGCGCGGCCGCGGCGGCCAGCTGGACGGCCGGCTACTGGGCGGCCCTCACCGCCGGGCGGCTGCTGGCCATCCCGCTGGCCCTGCGGATGACCGCGCCGGCGCTGGCCGCCGGCTCGCTGGCCCTGGCCGCGGCCGGGCTCGCCCTGGCCCACGTCCCCGTGCTCGCCCCGGCCGCCTACACCCTGACCGGCCTGGCCCTGGGGCCGGTGTTCCCGACCGCCCTGGCCTGGCTGGCCCAGGCGGCCCCGGGAGCGCGCGGGTCGACGGCCACGGTGTTCGCGGCCGCCAACCTGGGCGGGGTGGTGCTGCCGGTGGTGATCGGCCGGCTGGTCGACGTCGGCTCGCCGGCCGTGATCCCCACCACCGTGCTGGGCGTGGCCCTGGCCTGCCTGGCCGCGACCCTGGCCCTGCGCGCCCGGCTAGCGCCGCCAGTCCCGGAACGCCCGTAGCAGCCCGGCCATCGTCTCCGGCGGAACCGCGTCGGCCACCGGGCGGCCGGCCACCCGGATGACGGTCCGCATCTGCTCCAGGTAGGCCTGGCAGTCCTCGCAGAGGGCCAGGTGGTCGTCGAAGCGCAGCCGGTCGCCGGGCGCCATCGCGCCCTCGAGGTAGTCGGTCACGACCTCGACCACCTCCCGGCACTCGAGGTCGTCGGTCGTCGGGTCGGTCATCGGCCCACCTCGGTCTCGTCGAGGTACCGCTCCAGGGCCCGGCGCACCCTGGACCGGGCCCGGTGGAGCAGCACCCGCTGGTTGCCCTCGGTCAGCCCGAGGAGCTCGCAGGTCTCGGCGGCGGTCATGCCCTCGACGTCGCGCAGCGTGATCACGGCCCGCTGGGCCGGCGCCAGCAGCTGGATGGCCCGCTCGACCTCGGCCCGGGTCTCGGCCGACAGCAGACGCTCCTCGGGCACGTCGCCCCAGGAGCGCGGCGGCGACGCCCAGTGCCCGGCCCAGCGGTGGCCGGCGGGCAGGAACCGCTCCGGCTCGACCGCCGGGCGGCCCGGCTCGTCCAGGCCGTCGAGGGAGGAGAAGGGGAGGGTCCGGCGCTCGCGCACGGCCCGGGTCCTGGCCCGGTTGGCCACGATCCGCAGGACCCAGGTGCGCAGCGAGGAGCGGCCCTCGAACCGGCCCAGCTGAGCCAGCACCCCGACCCAGGCGTCCTGCACCACCTCCTCGGCCACGGCCCGATTGCCGACGTGGACCATGGCCAGCCGCAGCATCGAGCCGTGAAGCCGCTCGACCAGCTGGGTGAACGCCGCCTCGTCGCCACGCCGCAGCCGGGCCAGCAGCTCCAGGTCGTCCGCCGAGATGGCCGAACCGGCGACCGGCGCGCTCATCGGCGCCTCAGCCGGACCGGCGGTCGTGGGCCATGGCCCGGTAGACGTTGATCAGGGCCTCTTTCTGGTCGCTGGACAGGACCGGGTCGGTGCGGATGGCCGACTCGACCGAGGACCCGGCGGGCGGGTCGCCACCCTGGCCGTCCTCCAACAGGCCCGCCTGGACGAGCAGGGTCTCGGCGGACACGTTGAGGGCGTTGGCGATCGACTTCAGGACCCGGACCGACGGCTGGTGCAGGCCGCGCTCCAGCTGGCTCAGGTAGGGGTTGGAGACCTCGGTCATCTCGGCCAGCTCGCGCAGCGACAGGTCGGCCAGCTTGCGCTGGGTCCGGATGAAGGAGCCGAGCGCCTCCATCTGCGACTTCCAGGGGTCGTTCATGGTGCCACGATGCTAGCACTTGACAAACCATGGATATGCAAACTATAGTTAGCGCCGGATCAAGGAAACACACCGGAACACCCGAAAGGAATCTGCATGGCCACCACCACCAAGACCGCCACCGACGACCTCCAGGGCCAGGTGCTCGACACCATCCGCAAGGGCCAGGAGGCCGTGGTCGACGGGCTGCGCAGCTGGACCGAGGCGGCCGAGCAGTTCGTGCCCCGGACCGCCGCCTGGCCGGGCGCCGACCGCTACCCCTCCCCCGCCGAGCTGGTCGACACCACCTACGACTTCGCGTTCGAGCTGCTCAAGGCCCAGCGCGACTTCTTCCACAAGGCGATCCAGGTGACCACCCCGCTCTACGAGAAGCTCGAGGAGCAGGGCACCAAGGCCGCCAAGAGCGTCAAGAGCTGACCTGGCCAATCCCTAGTTCCCCCACGGGATCCCCCGGCACGACGAGGCCCAATCCAGGGCCTCGTCGTGCTTCCGGCTCTAGTTGACGTAGTACGCGGCTGCTCGGCATAGTGATCGCAGGATGGACCGACAGGACGCCGAACGCGTCGCCGAGCGCGCGGCTGAGGCCCTCGGCCCCGAGGCCGGGCTCGTCGCCAGTCTCGACCCTGTCTCCCTGGCCCGGGCGATGGCCGAGGTCGGGGCCGGGCTGGCCCGTCACCCATGGGGCGGGGCACTGGCCGGGATCCGCTACGCCGCCGGCCTGGCCGCCACCGGCGCGGTCAGCGCGGCCAGGGCCTTCGGCGGCCAGACGGCCCCGCCGATCCCGCCACCGGCCAGGGACCGCCGCTTCGCGGACGAGGCCTGGGCCGGCAACCCCCTGTTCTTCGGGCTCCAGCAGAGCTACCTGCTGACGGCCAGGCTGGCCAGGGAGCTGGTGGCCGCGGCCGAGCTCGACCCGCGCTGGAAGGGCAAGGCCGAGCTGGCCACCCAGCTGCTGATCGACGCCATGGCCCCCTCCAACTTCCTGGCCACCAACCCGGCCGCCCTCAAGCGGGCCTTCGACACCGGCGGGCGCAGCGCCGCCAAGGGGATCAACAACTTCCTGGACGACCTGGTCAGCAACGGCGGCAAGCCGCGCCAGGTCGACACCAGCCCGTTCACCCTCGGCGAGAACCTGGCCGCCACCAAGGGCAAGGTGGTGTTCCGCAACTCCCTGATGGAGCTGCTCCAGTACTCGCCCACGACCCGCACCACCTACGAGACGCCGATCCTGTGCAGCCCGCCCTGGATCAACAAGTACTACGTGATGGACCTGGCCCCCGGGCGCAGCTTCATCCAGTGGGCGGTCGACCACGGCCACACCGTGTTCGCCATCAGCTACCGCAACCCCGACACCACCATGCGCGGGGTGAAGCTGGACGACTACCTGCTCCAGGGCCCGGTCACCGCCCTTGACGTGGTCCGCGACATCACCGGCGCGCCCCAGGCCAACGTGGTCGGCCTCTGCCTCGGCGGCACCCTCACGACCATGCTGATCGCCTACCTGGACGCCATCGGCGACCAGCGGGTCAAGTCGGCGACCCTGCTCAACACCCTGATCGACTTCTCCTCGCCCGGGGTCCTCGGCAACTTCACCGACCCCGAGACGGTCGAGCGCCTGGAGGCCAAGATGGCCCGCCAGGGCTACCTCGAGGGCAAGGAGATGGCCACCACCTTCGACCTGCTGCGGGCCAACGACCTCATCTGGAACTACGTGGCCAGCAACTGGCTCATGGGCGAGGACCCGCCGGCCTTCGACATCCTGGCCTGGAACGCCGACTCGACCCGCATGCCCGCGGCCATGCACTCGTTCTACCTGCGCACCTGCTACCTGGACAACCAGCTGGCGCGGGGCGAGATGGAACTGGCCGGGGTGCGGCTGCACCTGGACGCGGTCACCCAGGACCTGTACCTGGTCGGGGCCGTGACCGACCACATCACCCCCTGGACCTCGTCGTACAGCACCACCCAGCTGGTCAAGGGCGACGCCCGGTTCGTGCTCAGCTCCTCGGGCCACATCGCCGGCATCGTCAACCCGCCCAGCCCCAAGGCGCGCCACTGGACCAACGACGACACCCCGCCCGACCCCGACGTCTGGCTGGCCGCCGCCACCGAGCACCCCGGCTCCTGGTGGGACGACTGGGTCACCTGGGCCAAGGCCCACGGCGGCCAGCGCAAGAAGCCCCCACCCATGGGCAGCCCCAACCACCCCCC
>CALGFH010000177.1 GCA_937881255.1 uncultured Actinomycetes bacterium | reverse complement strand
GGCGTCGGCGGCGGGGGTCGGGAGCGCGGCCAGGGTCGCCACGACCAGGCGGTTGCGGGCGGGGACGATGTAGCGGGGGGCCGGGCGGGGGGTGGTGGCGGCGCGGACGATCGCGCGGCCCGCCGGGGCGGGGCCGGGGGCGAAGCGGTAGACGCGGGACCAGGCGGCGTCGGTGCCGGCGAGGGCGGTCGCGTACGGGGAGGCCGGGTCGCGGTAGGGGGCCAGGCCGGCCAGGGCCCGGGACGCGAAGCCGGTCCGGACCGCGCCGGGCTCGACCAGGACCACGGTGATGCCGAAGGGGGCCAGCTCCATGCGGAGGGCCTCGGTCATGGCGGCGACGGCGTGCTTGGTGGCGTTGTAGGCGCCGAGCAGGGGCATGGCGACCCGGCCCATGATGCTGCCGACGTTGACCACCCGGCCCCGGCCCCGCCGCCGCATCGCCGGGACGAACGCCCTGGTCACCGCCAGCAGCCCGAACACGTTGGTGTCGAACAGCTGGCGCAGGTCCCCCTCGGCGAGCGCCTCCAGCGGGCCCGGGAGGGCGTAGCCGGCGTTGTTGACCAGCACGTCCAGGCCGCGCCCGGCGGTGCGGCGCTCGACCAGCTCGCGGGCGGCCGCGACCGAGGCCGGATCGGTCACGTCCAGCACCACCGGCTCCACCCGGTCCCGGCCCTCGCGGGCCAGGGCGGCCAGGGCGTCAGGGCGGCGGCCGCCGGCCAGGACCAGGTGCCCGGCCCTGGCCAGGCGCAGGGCCGCGTCCCGGCCGATGCCCGAGGTGGCCCCGGTGATCAGGATGCTCTGTCCAGGCGGCATAAGTAGGATGCTGTCATGAGCGAGCCTCGCTGGAAGCAGCGTTACCGCGCCCCCTCGCTGACCCTCCCGAGGTGGGCCCCTGACGACCCGGACCGCCTCGTCTACGTCTCCAACCTCTCCGGCTCCTGGCAGGTCCACGCCTGGGACCGGGCGGCCGACCGCCACCGTCAGGTGTCGGACCACCCGACGGGCGTGGTCGCGGCCGGCCTGACCCCGGACGGCAGCCGGGTCGTCTGGTTCGAGGACTCCAAGGGCGACGAGGTCGGCCGCTGGCTCCAGCAGCCGTTCGAGGGCGGCGAGGCGACCCCGCTGGTGACCGACGCCGAGCCGGCCTGGAGCGCCGGGCTGGCCCTCGGGCCCAAGGGCCGGGTGGCGGTCGGGCTGGCCAGCCGGGACGGCTTCTCGGTCCGGGTGGGCGAGGCCGGCGGGGGCAGCGAGGAGCTGTACCGCCACGACGAGATGGTCGACGTGGGCGGCCTCAGCCGCGACGGCCGCCTGCTGGTCGTCCACCACGCCGAGCACGGCGACAACCTGCACCCGGCCCTGCGCGCCTTCGACCTCGACAGCATGGGCGCGGTGGCCGACCTGTGGGACGGCGAGGGCTTCGCCCTGTTCGTGGCCTCGGCCGGCTTCTCGCCGGTGGCCGGGGACGGGCGCCTGGCCGTGCTCGGGGACCGGACCGGGCAGCTCCGCCCGGCCATCTGGGACCCGGTGGCCGGCGAGCGGGTCGACCTCGAGCTCGACCTGCCCGGCGAGGTCGACGTGGCCGACTGGTGGCCCGACGCCTCCGCCCTGCTGGTCGTCCACACCTACATGGGCCGCGACGAGCTCTACCGCCTCGACCTGTCCAGCGGCGCCCTGGAGCGGCTCGACCACCCGGCCGGGTCGATCCAGCGGGCCGGGGTGCGGCCCGACGGGGCCGTCTGGTACCGGCTCTCCTCGGGGGCGGCCGCCCCCGAGGTCCGGGCCGTCGGGACCGGGGAGGCCGTGCTGCGCCCGCCCGGGCCACGCGCCCCCTCCGGCGTCGCCTACGAGAGCTGGACCTTCCCCAACCCCCAGGGCGACCAGGTGCACGGGTTCCTGGCCGTGCCCCCGGGGGCGGGGCCGCACCCGACGGTGCTGATCGTCCACGGCGGCCCCCACCACCACGACGCCGACAGCTGGGACCCGGAGGTCCAGGCGTTCGTCGACCACGGCTACGCGGTCGGGCTGGTCAACTACCGCGGCTCCACCGGCTACGGCAAGGCCTGGCAGGACGTGCTCGAGGGCGACCCCGGCCGCCCCGAGATCGAGGACGTGGTCGCCGGCCGCGACGACCTGGTCGCCCGCGGCCTGGCCGACCCCGCCCAGGTGGTCATCGCCGGCGCCTCCTGGGGCGGGTACGTGACCCTGCAGGCGATCGGCACCGTCCCCGAGGGCTGGCGGGCGGCCATGGCCGTGGTCCCGGTGGCCGACTACCTGTCGGCCTACGCGGACGAGTCCGAGGCCCTGCAGGCCTTCGACCGCAGCCTGTTCGGCGGCGGCCCCGAGGACAAGCACGACCTCTACGTCGAGCGCTCGCCCATCACCTATGTCGACCGGGTCGCCACCCCGGTGCTGCTGATGGTGGGCGACAACGACACCCGCTGCCCCCTCCAGCAGGTGCTCAACTACGCCGAGCGCCTGACCGAGCTGGGCAAGCCGTTCGAGCTCGACCGCTTCGACGCCGGCCACGGCGCCCTGGTCGTCAACGAGCGCATCCGCCAGATGGAGGTGCTCCTGCGGTTCGGCGCAGCGCACGTCCCAGGCGGCGCCGAGCCCGAGGCCTGACCCACCTCAGTCGCTGACCAGCGGCTCCGGCGGGGCCACGGCCAGGTCGGCCACCACGCCGAAGTGGTCGCTGCCCCAGACGCCGTCGACGGGCTGGTCGAAGGTGCGGGCGCAGGTCGTGATGTCGAGCGACGGCCCGTGGTCGGCGCACCGGACCAGCACGTGGTCGATCCGGCGGCCCCGCTCCAGCGGCCAGGTGCCCTCGGCGACCAGCGGGTTCTCGGGCGTGAAGGTATGGCCGGGGTTGTCGCCGTGGGTGTGCTCCCAGGCGTCGCGGTAGCAGACGCTGGTGTCGCCCAGCCCCTGGCGGCCGCGCCAGAACCGCAGGCTGGCCGAGTCGGGGGTGGCGTCGAAGTCGCCGGCCACGACCACGTGCCGCTCCCGCCCGGCGACCAGCCGCTCGACCAAGCTGGCCGTGGCCACGGCCTGGAGGCCGCGCTCGTGCTCCAGGTGGAGCTCGAAGTTGGGCTTGTGGTTGACGAACAGCAGCGGCCCGATCGGCGGCGGGGCCTGGACCTCGGCCACCAGCGCGACCGACAGGAAGCCCTTCGTGCGGGGCGTCAGCTGGAGGTCGACCTCGTGGACCTCGCCCAGCGGCCAGCGGCTGGCCAGCGAGACCCCTGAGCCGTCGGCCTCCCGGCGGGTCTGGTGGGCCAGGTGGTACCCGGGCCCGAGCAGGTCGGGGAGCTGGTCGTAGTCGTGGTGGTGGATGGCCTCCTGGAAGGCGGCCAGGTCGGGGTCGAGGGCGCGGAGGCCGTCGGCCAGCACCGCCAGCCGGTCCCGCAGGGCGGCCGGCGGGTCGGCGCCGGGCCGGGCCTTGCCGATGCCCGGGCCGGGCAGCGGGTAGTAGAGGCCCCAGAGGTTCTGGGTGAGCACGCGCATCGGCTAGTAGTACACCCCGGGCTCGACCAGGTTGCGCAGGGGCCGGCCGTCCAGGTAGCGGCGCAGGTTGTCGCTGAACAGCTCGGTGATGCGCTCGTTCTCCCTGGCCGAGAGGGCGGCCGCGTGGGGGGTGACGAGCACGTTGGGCAGCGTCCACAGGGGCGAGTCGGCGGGCAGGGGCTCGGTGGCGAACACGTCAAGGACCGCGCCGGCGATGCGCCGGTCGCGGAGGGCGTCGATCAGGGCCGGCTCGTCGACCACCCCGCCCCGGCCGACGTTGACGAAGATGCAGCTCGCCGGCAGGCGCTCGATGGTGGCCCGGTCGACCAGGCCGGCCGTCTGCTCGGTCATGGGCAGGCTCACCACCATGGCGTCGGCCCGGCCGGCCAGCTCGGTCAGGCGCTGGGGGCCGTGGACCTCGTCGACGCCGTCGGGCGGCGGGCCCTCGGTGCGCCGGAACCCGACCGTGCGCATGCCGAGGGCCTTGCCCAGCCGGGCCACCTCGCGCCCGATCTCGCCCAGCCCGACCAGGAACAGGGTCTGGCCGGACAGCTCCCGCAGCGGGGTGTGGATCTCGGGCCAGGCCCTGGCCCGCTGCTGCTCGACCAGCCGGGGCAGGTCCTTGGCCACGACCAGGAGCCCGAGGACGGCGAACTCGGCCAGGGGCTTGGCGTGGACGCCGCTTGAGGTGGTGATGGCGACCCGCTCCAGGGCCTCGGGCGGCAGCCCGGCCTTGCGCACCTGCTCGCCGGCGCCGGCGCTGGTGGCGTGGACCCAGCGCAGCCCGGGCAGGCCGTTGACCGCCTCGGCCAGGCCCTCCGCGGAGTCGCCGGGGATGCCGAGCAGCACCTCGGCCCGGTCCAGCAGGGCCCGCCATCGGGCCTCGCCCTCGGCGTCCCGTCCGAAGGCCGGGTCGCCGCGGTGGTCGGCCGGCCAGCGGGCCGGCGGGAGCAGATCTGGCTGGTACAGCACCTCGGCCCGCGGGTCGGCGTCCTGGATCCGGGCCGCCAGCTCGGCCTCCAGCGGTGAGGCGATCAGCACCTGGGTCCGGGTCATGGCGGCTCGGGCCTCCCGTTCGACGGAGGGATGATGGCGGTGGCGATGCTGCCCCGCCCGGCCGGATGGGACAGCGTGAACTGGCCGCTCAGCTCCTCCTCGACCAGCGCC
>CALGFH010000176.1 GCA_937881255.1 uncultured Actinomycetes bacterium | reverse complement strand
GGCTCCGGACCGCCAAGCGGGCGGCCGGGTGATCAAGGCCCCTGGAGGGGAAGGCGCTGACCGTCGCCTTGGTGACGGTGGAACCAGCCCCAGCGAAGGGGGAACCGAAGCCCATGCCCCAATGGCATGAGTTCGGACACCCGAGAAGGGTGCTGTCGACAACCTCAGCACGAGGTCGTCTGACAGGCTTCAGACGGCCCGGCGGACCTTGTTGGCCTTGATGCAGGAGGTGCAGACGTTGCGGCGGCGCGGCGTGCGCCCCTCCAGGATGCGGATCCGCTGGATGTTGGGGTTCCAGCGGCGCGGGCTGCGCTTGTGGGAGAAGCTCACCTTCATGCCGAAGCCCGGGTGCTTGCCGCAGATGTCGCAGACGGCGGCCATCGTCGGGAGACCTTCTTTCAGAGTGAATTCGCGCGAGTTCCAGAGAGCCGGGAGAGGGTAGCACGGCCCCGTCCGAGGCCGCACCTATACTGGGCCGGTGGCCGAGACCAGACCTCCCGACCCGCTCGGCACCCCGCTGGCCAAGGCCCCAGGGGTGTCCGCCGCGCTGGCCAAGGCGCTCGAGGACGGCTTCGGCTACCGCACCGCCCGCGACCTGATCGAGCACTACCCGCGCCGCTACCTGACCAGGGGCGAGCTCACCGACCTGGCCCACGCCAAGAAGGGCGCCGAGGTCACCCTGGTCGGGACGGTCCGCAACCTGGCCAAGAAGATGCCCCGGCGCAACCTGCGCATCCTCGAGGTACGGGTGGCCGACGACAGCGGCGCCTGGGTCTGCACCTGGTTCAACCAGCCCTGGCACGCCCAGAAGCTCACCGTGGGCACGGTCGCCGCCTTCTCGGGCAAGCTCGCCTGGAAGGCCGGCCGCCTCGGCATGGCCAACCCCGGCTACGAGGTGCTGCGCGAGGGCGACGACCCCGAGGGCTTCGCCAACGAGGTCATCCCCGTCTACCCGGCCAGCAAGGAGGTCTCCTCGGGCCGCCTCCGCCGGGCCGTCGGCGCCCTGCTGGACCGCTTCGGCGACGTCCCCGACTTCGTGCCCGAGCCGCTGCGCCGCGCCCACAAGCTGCCAGACCGGGCCGCCGCCCTCGAGGCGATCCACCGCCCCGCCGACCGCAAGGAGGCCAACCGGGCTCGCGACCGCCTGGTCTACGACGAGCTGTTCGTCCTCCAGGTCGGCCTGGCCCTGCGCCGCCGCGCCCAGGAGGCCGGCCAGCACGGCCAGCCCCTCCAGGCCGACGGCGACCTGACCAAGCGCCTTCTGGCCAGCCTCCCCTTCCAGCCCACCGGCGCCCAGTCCCGGGTCATGTCCGAGATCGCCGCCGACCTGTCCCGTTCCAAGCCCATGCACCGTCTCCTCCAGGGAGAGGTTGGCTCGGGGAAGACTTTGGTAGCCCTCTGGGCCCTGCTGTGCGCGGTCCAGTCGGGGATGCAGGGGGCGATCATGGCCCCGACCGAGGTGCTGGCCGACCAGCACGGGATCAACCTCCGGGGGCTGCTGGAGCCGCTGGGGGAGGGCGGGGGGCTGTTCGGCGGGCCGAGGGTCGAGGTGCTGACGGCGGGGATCACCGGGGCGGCCCGGCAGCGGATCCTGGAGGGGGTGGCCGCGGGCGAGGTCGACCTGCTGGTCGGGACGCACGCGCTGCTGTCGGAGGGGGTGGAGTTCCGCAGGCTGGGCGCGATCGTGGTCGACGAGCAGCACCGCTTCGGGGTCCACCAGCGGGTCAAGCTGCGGGAGAAGGGCGACAGCCCGCACGTGCTGATCATGACCGCGACCCCGATCCCGCGGACGCTGGCCCTGACGCTCTACGGCGACCTTGACGTGTCCACCCTGGACGAGCTGCCGCCGGGGCGGACGCCGATCGCCACCCACGTGGTCGCCGACGCCACCCTGCGGGAGCGGGCCTACCAGCGGGTCCGGGAGGAGGTGGCCGCCGGGCACCAGGCGTACGTCGTCTGCGCCCTCAAGGACGAGTCGGACAAGGTCGAGGTCCGCTCGGCCAAGGCCGAGGCCGAGCGGCTCCGGGCCGAGGTCTTCCCCGACCTGCGGGTCGGGCTGGTCTACGGCGACATGCCGGCCAGGGAGAAGGAGGCGACCATGGACCGCTTCCGGGCCGGCGAGGTCGACGTGCTCGTCTCCACCACCGTGATCGAGGTCGGCGTCGACGTGCCCAACGCCACCGTGATGCTGATCGAGGACGCCGACCGCTTCGGCCTGTCCCAGCTCCACCAGCTCCGTGGCCGGGTCGGACGGGGCCAGGCCCCCGGGCTGTGCGTGCTGTTCGCCGACCCCCTGACCGACGAGGGCCGGGCCCGCATGGACGCCATCGCCCGCACCAACGACGGCTTCGAGCTGGCCAACGAGGACCTGCGCATCCGCGGCGAGGGGACCGTGTTCGACGCCCGCCAGTCGGGCCTCTCCGACCTCAAGCTGGCCCGGCTGATCGACGACTTCGACTGGGTCCAGCGGGCCCGCAAGGACGCCTTCGCGCTGGTCGACGCCGACCCCGAGCTGTCCGACCCCGGCCACCGCCGGCTGCGCCAGGAGGTGCTGGCCCGGCTGGGCGACGGCCGGGCCGAGTGGCTGGCCCGCGGCTAGCCAAGCGCCGGTCCAGCCACTAGGCTCCCGGCATGTCGATCGACGCCCGTGGCTGGTCGGACGAGGAGCAGCTCGTCCAGTACCTGGCCGAGTTCGGCTTCGGCCGCAACGAGGCCCGGATCTACCTGGCCGCCCTCGGGCGGCCGCCGCTGCGGGTGGCCGAGCTGGCCGAGCTGGCCGACGTCAACCGGCCCAAGGCCTACGACGCGCTCCGCCAGCTGGTCGACAAGGGGCTGTTCGAGCAGGAGGACGCCGACCAGGAGCCGGCCCGGTTCAAGGCCGCCGACCCCATGCTGGTCGTCCAGCGCCTGCGCTATCAGAGCGCCCTCGAGCAGGCCGACCGCGTCGCCGACACCACCCTGCTGGTGGCCGACCTGTTCGCCCGCTACTACGCGGCCCCCCAGGGCGACGACCCGTTCGAGTACGTGGAGCTGATCCGCAACTCCGACGCCGCCTGGGCCCGGCGCGACGCCATCACCGCCGGGGCCGAGAAGGAGGTCGTCCAGGCCCGCCGGATGACCCGGCCGGGGACCAGGCCCCGGGCCGGCGACGAGGTCGGGGTCCGCGAGGGCGTCACCTACCGGGCCCTGTACGAGACCGGGTTCCTGGAGTTCCCCCAGTTCGTGGCCCGCCTGGCCGAGCGCGAGCAGCGCGGCGAGCAGATCCGCTTCGTCGACCGGGTGCCGGTCGGCATCACCGCCGTCGACCGGCGCAAGTGCCTGCTCAGCCTCAACCCGATGGGGCTGACCAGCGGGCAGGGGAGCTGGGTGGTGCTGGAGCAGCCGGCCCTGACCGACCTGCTCACCAACGCCTTCGACATGCTCTGGGAGCAGGCCAGACCGGCTCCTTGACTTCCTTCTGCGCCGTGCCTACTGTTGCGGCTCGCTACTGTTGTCCCCTCTGGGAAGGACAGATCGCTGACCCAGTCCGGTGACTCCGATCTGATCGACCGGCTCGTCCGCCACGGCCTCGGCCAGGGAGAGGCCCGCTGCTATGTCGGCATGCTGGCCCAGCGGGCGTTCAAGGTCAGCGAGGTGGCCAGCGAGGCCGGCCTGCCCCGGTCGCGGGCCTATGAGCTGATCCGGTCCCTGGTCCGGTTCGGGCTCTGCACCGAGGTGGCCGGCAGCAGCTACGCCCGCTTCCGGGCCGTGCCGCCCAACGAGGCCATCGGCCGCCTCGAGGCCTTCAAGGCCGAGCAGGCCCGCCGCCGCGACCTGGCCCTCAACGGCCTGGCCGAGGGGCTGGCCCAGCGGGCCGGGCCCACACCCGGGTCGGGCGAGGAGCCGGTGGAGCTGCTGCGCCGCCGCGAGCAGCTGCTCGGCATCATGGCCACCGAGGTCTGCCAGGCCACCGAGGAGGTGCTGACCATCGTCAACACCTCCTGGGAGCCGACCGACTGCCGGGGGATGCGCGACCGGCTGGGCGCCGGGGTCCGCTTCCGCACCATCTTCGACCGCAACTCCCTGGAGCACGGCCCCCACCTGGAGTGGGTGGACGCCCTGGCCGGCGAGCCCGGGTTCGAGGTCCGGGTCGTCGACCGCGTCGAGACCCTGTACCTGCTGGTCGACCGGCGCCTCGTCCTCCTCAACCTGAGCGTCCCGGGCTCCGGGTCGCCCGGCAGCCACGCCGAGTCCCTGCTGATCCGCCACGAGGGCCTCGGCCAGACCCTCCGCGACGCCTTCGAGCGCATCTGGGCCCAGGGCGTCCCGTTTGACCAGGCCCTCGAGGCGGACAGCGCACCCGCCCTCGTGGGCGCAACGACCAGCGCGCACGGCCCGGCACCCGGGTCGCGCGCCAGCAACGGCCGCTCACCCGGTAACGGCTGAGCAGCCCAACCGGTTGGACGGCGGGGGAACAGCCTTGGCCCCCCCGGGCTTACTACCCCGCCGCCAACCACCTACGCAGGGGGGAGCGTGCGGGTCGTCGGAGGGCGCCTTGGCGGGCGGCGGCTGCGGGCCGTGCCCGGGCGGGAGACGAGACCGACCAGCGACCGGGTCAAGGAGGCGCTGTTCGCGGTGCTGGGGGAGCGGGTCGAGGGCGCCAGGGTGCTCGACCTGTTCGCCGGGACG